>JAHJDQ010000142.1 GCA_018812355.1 Nanobdellota archaeon
ACTCTGCTTCAACAAAAGACTCAGGAACTTCTCTTGCAATGATTAGCATTTCCCGGGTAATTCTAACCTCTTTCCCATCATACTTAAACTTAAACGCTTTTTCCCGATCAATACTTTCAATAATCTTTTCCGGATTCTCACTTTTTAAACGAGTGATAATCTCAGGAGTTAATTGCGCATAAGCTTGACCAATCTTACCCTGATCTGCTCTAATACTTACTTTCACACCTGGAAATTTTTCCATTAAATCAATTGCTTTAACATTAACTTGTTTGCTTAGTAATTCTCTTAACGTTGCCACCCCTTCCAGCACCTGCTCATTCTTGCTAACAATAACAACTTCTTTTACTGGCCAACGTACTCCTAACTTTGCTTTTTCTCGAGCTGCCAGAATTGCTTGAATTACTTGTTTCATTGCTTCCATTTCCTTCTCTAATAATAAGTCAATTTTTCTCTCATCTGCTTCTGGCCAATCATAATGAGATAAACTATCTTCCTGCAATCCAAACTCTTCTTTAAAATTCAAATAAATCCCATCACTAATAAAAGGCGCAACCACACTAAACATTTTTAAGAATTCTAATAACACTTTAGCAATCGTCGAAATAACAACTTCTTTATCTTCCTTTTTGCCTAACGAACTTTTCTCCCTAACCAGTTGAATGTAAGTTCGACTTAATTCTAAATACAATTCTTCTAACGGGGCGATGGTTTCATCAAACCTATACTGATCAAATAACGAAGTGACTTCTTTAATCGTAGTATTTAATTTAGAAAGAATATATTTCTCTTCTAATCCTAAACTCTCCACATCAACCGATAATTCAAAAGGATTAATCTGATTATCCTGCGCTAAATTAAGCAATAACTTGTGCACATTCCAAAGAATTTGTAAATGACGAGACTTCAAAACTGCTTCTTCCCAACTGAAACGAATATCCTGTCCAGCACTAGTTCCACACATATAATAACGAAGAACATCCGCTCCATGCTTATCAACCATTTCATCAGGAGAAATAATATTTCCTAAGGATTTACTCATCTTTACTCCGCCAATATCTCTTAACATGCCGTGCATGTAAACGTTCTTGTAGGGATTCTTGACCAAGGTTAATTGCGAACAAATTGAGAGCATACTAAACCATAATCTTACTTGTTCGGTCGCTTCTAAAATCAAATCAGCCGGAAAGAAATTTTCAAAATAATCTTCTCGTTGTGGATAATATAAACAATTCCAAGAAGCCGTACCCGCATCTATCCACACATCTAAAATGTCAGGAATTCTTTTTAATGTTCCCTCTTTACACTTACATTTCCATTCAATTTCATCAATCCAGGGACGATGTAAATCTTTTGGAACACTACCAGCTTTCTCTTTCAATTCTTTAATCGAACCAATCACTTCCAGATGTTGACATTTACTACACTTCCAAATTGGTACTGGCGTACCCCAGTATCTTTGTCTGGTAATTGAATTATCTTTTAAGTTTCTGGTCCAAGCATCAAATGCCTCTGTCTGCGGAACCCAGTTAACTTTCTGATTCTCTTCCAACATTTTTTCTCTAAGATCTTCAATTTTGAAAAACCACTGTTTTGTTGTCCGGAAAATAATCGGTTTGTGACATCTCCAACAATGCGGATAATCATGCTCAACTTTTGTCGTCGCTAAAATTGCCCCTTTCTCTTTTAAAGCCTCGACAAATTTATGGTCATCAACCTTCGCTCTTAACTTAGCAAACTGACCCATCCTAGGAGGAAAGTAACCATCTTCACTAAGCGTATTGTAAGCTGGCAAATCGTAAGGCTTGGCTGCTTCCTGATCCTCCGGACCACAACCAGGCGCACAATGCACCAATCCTGATCCTGCTGTAGTGTCAACGTAATCTTTACTTAAAATAACTGTATGTACATTAGGATGTTTTTCTTTCAACTCTTTATACTCAGCAACCTCATCAGCAAACGGATGAACATACTCCCAACCTTCCATCTCGCTACCTTTAAACTCTTCCACAACTTTCATTTTTTTGTTGAAGACAGACTGGACCACTACTCCAGCAAGAGCTTTGACAAGAATCCACTTCTCCCCATCAACTTCAACCTTCAAATAATCTAGTTCTGGATTAACCATTACCGCTAAATTGAACGGAATTGTCCAGGGGGTGGTTGTCCAGATAATTAAGCACTCATCTTTTTTCCCTTTCAATTTTAATTTTACAAAAATAGAATTATCCGTAACGTTTTCATACTCACATTCATGTTTGGCTAAGGCAGTCTCACAATATTGACACCAAGTCATTACTTTCTTACCGCGGTAAAGTCGTTTATTTTCATAAGCTTTCTTAACTAACCACCATTCTCCTTCCATGTAATCGTTAGTTAAAGCCATGTAAGAATCAGAGTAATCTAAAGTAACTCCTAACCGTTGAAAAATTCTTGTCATTTCTTCGCCCATCTTTAAGGCATGCGCTTCACACTCTTTCATGAATTTATTAACGCCAAACTTTTCAATCGCTTCTTTCGTTTCTAAATTATGTTTGGCCATTACTTTATGAGCTGTCGGCAGGCCATGCACATCATAACCATTTCTGTCCCAAACCTTAAAACCACGAAAACGTTTGTAACGTAAAGCCATATCCTTCAATACTGTATTCCAAGCGGTTCCTAAATGTACTTTTCCAGAAGTATAAGGCGGTCCTTGTAAAAAGTTGAATTTCTTCCCTGTTTTATTCTTCTCCTTCAGTTTCTCAAGAATTTTATGATACTTCCAGTATTCTAAAATCGACGGTTCCAGTTCAGCATGGTTATAATTCTCAAACCTCATTTAGAGAAGTGATTAACTATTATATAAAAATGTTTGGGAGTGAGAAATAACTTTAATCCCGAAGAGCCGCGATTAAAAGAAGAACTCCTTCATCATCGATCAACTTCACTAAATCACTTGGTACTGGGTTTCCGAAAGTTTGTAAAGCCCGTTTTGTTTTCTTACGAAGATTTCTTGTTCCACCCTTACCTAATTTTCCAATAAAATAAGAAGAGATAATAGAACCGTCCGGATTTCTACGCACTTCCTCATGACCAGACCATTCACAAAAATAATCATCATCCATGAAATATCTCACAAAAAGAGCTTCTTGCTGTTCTTTAGTCAACTTATTAATTAGTTCAGCAGAAATTGGATTTAAACTTGTTTTATAATCCTTTTGATCATTACTTTCATTTTCTTGTTGTGGTAAATAAATCTCAACTGGTTCTGTTCTAATTTCATGCTTTTTTTTAAATTTAGAATCAATACTTTCTGTAGATTCTTGATTATCAGTAGAATTACTTTTATTATCATCAACACTTACTTCCAAAGCTGAGTGAGTTTCAGTAGAAGAACCATATCTCTTAAAGAAAAGTTCTGGATCATTTAACCTTAATAAATAACGTTTTTTAAAAAAATCTAATGCTTTTACCTTCCAATGTCTAACCGCTTCTCTACTCACTTCTGATTGATTAGCGATTCCTTGCCCATCATTATCATTGAAATATAATTCCTCAATAACCATCCGATCACGTTCACAAAGAGTTGATAGTACATCAACTATAATTTCTTCCCTTTGTAACTCACTATAATTTTCAATAGAATCAACAACATTAGGATCTTCAACAAAATCCTGCAAGGTACTATCTTCATTTTTACCAAACGGCTTATCAATTGAATCAACATAGACACGATTAGCCAGTAAATCATCATACTCTTGATTGGAAGAAATACATCCATATTCAATCATGCGATCTGAGATCTCTCCTCGAGTTGGATATCTCACCAGCCTTTCTCTCAATTCATTTTCGAGAAATCTGCTGATTTTCAAGAGCTGAGCTTCTCTTTGTGATTGACCATCTCTTTTGGCAGTCGTAGCTGTCCTCTTGTGCATATTACTATAAATCCATTTATAAGCATGACCACTAAATTTCACTCCCCTTTTATAATCATAATTTTCAATAGCTTTCATTAATCCAAAATAACCCTCCTGTTCAAAATCATCAAAATCAGACTCCTTTCCTCTCGAAAATGATTTGGCTATTTTTCGAACTAAACCTTTACATCCCAAAATTGGAATTTCCCTCAATTTTTCATGATAACGTTTACTTTGTGAAGTTGCAACTAATTCTGGATTTTTTTCAGGAGTACAAGCAACATAACATCTTCCCCAAGTAAGCTGATTATCTTTTTCATTAAAATCGATTTTTCCAGCATTATAATTATCTATAAAAGATTTTACTTCATCTAAAGTTGGAAGGGATTCCTCTTCATTACCACTTTTTATTAAATCCTGATCATCAACTAATTTCAAATATGGAACTTCTACCTTAGGACCAATCTCTTTATCATCAACTTTAAGTTCAGTTTTTTTCCCAACAATTGGGTCATAACATATCGCGGACATGGAAGAGTTTAAAAAAACACTTCGTTTAAAAAACTATTGATTTTTGTTCAAAAAAGAAATCACTTCAAAAGTACAACATTTCCTCTACCTTTCTTAACCTTCTCAATCATACCCTTATGTTCTAATTCCGTTAAAATCAAAGAAACCTTAGCTTCTGATAAATGCAACATCTCCCGACGTAATTTCTTCTGCGTAATCCGGCCATCATTCTTTTTAATAATCGCTACAACCTCATCAATATATCCAGGTTCAGCAGCAATTTCTTCCTTATGCTGCTCAACTGTCTTCTTTCCCTCAGCTTTATGCATCTTTCTAAACTTACTTAAACTGCCCCACTTACGACGAGCCTTAATTATCCGCCACAATCCAAAAATAACTACTAACGCCGCTACATAATATGCCCAAGTTCGATCTTTAACTTCTTCTACTTCCGTAAACAACTGTTCATCCGTATCACTCCACAATTCATCTTCGTCAACAAAACTTGGTAAAAGAAATAAATCAAAGACAACCTCACCCTCACCTAGAGAAACTTCTTCCGTTACTATAATCAAACCTTTCTGTGCCGTTAAGGTATACTCTCCCGACGTTAATTCAAATTGATACGTTCCTTCCTTAGCTAAATACTTTTGCCCATTAATCTCTACTAAAACATCATTCTCAACATCTAATTTTTCATTATAGATTGTTCCCTTTAATGTTGCTGCACTAACTAAAGTAGAGAAAATGACTAAGAGTAAGGTAATTATGATTATTTTCTTTTGAAAACATACGTTTTCTAAACCTTTCTTCGAAAGCTTCATTATTTAAAACAAATCAAGTGATTATAAAAAACTTACCTAATAAAAAAGACATTGCCTAGTTTTTTGCCTTTCTCAATTTTTTATTTTTTATTTTTTTATTATTTTCCAACAAAATTATCCTAACATCAACTTTCTTCACGACTAATTAAGCACAGAAAGCTTTATAAACAATCCACCTCCCCAATCTAAAACAACATGTGTACTCAATTAATCTTGAGTACGAAAAAGGTGATCCATGTAACAATGGACGACTATCTTTGATAAAATTCCAAATAAGTAGCGAAATGCGACCAATAATAATATTTCTAAACAGGATTTAAAATAAAATTAATTCCCGTTGATCCTGCGGGAGATTGCTGCTATGGGAGTTCGACTAAGCCATGCAAGTCAGAGGGTCTCTTCGGAGGCACAGGCAGAATGCTCAGTAACACGTCTATAATCTGCCCTTAGGTCTGGAATAACCTTGGGAAACTGAGGCTAAGACCGGATATGTAAAGAATACTGGAATGTTTCTTTACTTAAAGGCAACGCCTAAGGATGAGTTGGCGGCTGATTAGGCTGTTGGTGGTGTAAAGGACCACCAAACCGACGATCAGTACGGGCCGTGAGAGCGGGAGCCCGGAGAAGGGTACTGAGACACTGACCCTAGCCCTACGGGGTGCAGCAGGCGCGAAACCTTTACACTGTACGGAAGTGCGATAAGGGAACTCCCAGTGCTCATGCATTGCATGGGCTTTTGCTAAGTGTAAATAGCTTGGCGAATAAGTGGTGGGTAAGACGGGTGCCAGCCGCCGCGGTAACACCTGCGCCACGAGTGGTGATCATAATTATTGGGCCTAAAGCGTTCGTAGCCGGATATTCAAGTCTTGGGTGAAATCGTTGCGCTTAACAAAACGACGTGCTTGAGATACTGTTTGTCTAGGAACCGGGAGGAGTTAGGGGTATTTTCGAGGGAGCGGTAAAATGCAATAATCTCGAGAGGACCACCTGTGGCGAAGGCGCCTAACTAGAACGGGTTCGACGGTGAGGAACGAAAGCTAGGGGAGCAAACCGGATTAGATATCGAAAATTCCATTCCGAAATTTTCGGAAATTAGTCTCATTTTTTGTTTGTTAATCAAACTCTACTAAGAAATGAGATGAAAATGATGGGAGTTAATTTGACTAATTACCCGAGTAGTCCTAGCCGTAAACGCTGTGTACTAGATGTTACATATTCCACGTGAATATGTAGTGTCGGAGCGAAGGCATTAAGTACACCGCCTGGGAAGTACGGTCGCAAGGCTGAAACTTAAAGGAATTGGCGGGAGAGCACCACAAGGGGTGCGGCGTGCGGTTCAATCTAACTTCACGCAGAAAATCTCACCAGCAGCGACGGCAGAATGAAGGTCAGATTAAGTGTCTTACCTAACGAGCCGAGAGGTAGTGCATGGCCGTCGTCAGCTCGTGCCGTAAGGTGTCCTCTTAAGTGAGGTAACGAGCGAGACCCATACCCATAATTGCCAGCGGATTCTTTAGAATGACCGGGCACCTTATGGGGACTGCCCTGGAAACAGGGAGGAAGGTGTGGGCAACGGTAGGTCT
>JAHJDQ010000143.1 GCA_018812355.1 Nanobdellota archaeon
AATCTTTAATCATTTTTTGCATGGCACTTATTAAGAACCCACCTGTTCCAGTACAATTGTCAAGAATGATACTATTTTTATCAACAAATGCCAAATCCGAGAACAACTCAGTAATATGAGGAGGAGTTAATACAATTCCTAGTCCCTTGTCATTGTTTGCATATCTTAAAAATTCAATATAAAATTGTCCTAAAACATCATGATAACGATAAGTTTTCATGAATGAGTTAATATTCTCATCTATATCTCTTATCAAATCCCTTAACACATTGTCATGCTTTGCTGAATTTTTTGAGAGCGTAGGATGGATTTTAATAAAACCATATTGATGAGCAAGACTTTCTGCTTTTTCATTCGTTATATTTGTAGAAAGTTGTTGTTTAATAGTATTAACTAGATTCTCTGCTAAACTTTTAGGATTACTTTGTTTTAAATAACTTACTTTGAAAGATTCATCCTCTAAAGCAATTAACACCCCACTAATCAGAAGACTTCTATCTGATTCCTTAACTTTCTTTGAGTGCAGAAAATCATTTAGAACTTTAGAATATTTTAGTAAATCATCATAACTTTGTTTAAACTTTCTCTCGTCCTGCTTATAACCATCTATGTAACTTTCAACTGAGAGTAAGTCATTGCCAAAAATAGGTTTAGCCTCTTTATCTCCTTTCAACTGTAGAAAATGGGATATCTTCAATTCTTTCTTTGTCTGTCCGCTTACCCCAATAGAAATAACATCAAATTCTTTAGCGAGATAAGAAGAATACAAAAGTGCACCATCAACAGAATATTCTGAGAACTTATTCCTTTCTTTACTTTCATGCTTTGTTACATCAGCTTTACACTCAATAACAACTACTAAAAATGGATCATTTGGAAAAGAAATAATAAACTCTGGGTACCCTGTACCTTTACCTTTTTTAGAAGCAGTCTTTAATAACTTTATGATGCGAGGGTATTTTGATTTTTGCTCCTCAATTATAATCTTATTTTCTTTAAAGAATTTATCCTTTTTAAAGTGGTCTCTTACAAAATCCTCTGTGATTCTCTCATTTAGAGATTTTACCATCTAGTCCCTCTTTTTAACATCTGTTTTATGTAAAAGAATTTAATTGTTTATAAATTCTACGCGTACTTGTCTAGTTGTCCAGTGCTGAACAAATAAGCTTAAAATGATGTGTCCAGTGGCTTTTTACTACTGCTTGAGAATTATTCCTTCCTTTTGCTTAAACTAATTCTCCAGCTTTCCTCAGTTTTGATTTTATCTAGGATTTCTTTATCAATTAAATTCTTTTTTACTTTTGAAGCTAACTTTGAATAATTTAATGTAACCAAATCATCATAAACACCTTTTTGTTTAAGAAGTTCAATAAATTCTTCATCTTTAGGATAATCTATTTTTTCAAATGGTTTGACTGAAGCTTTTTTGTCTGTTCCCCACACAACTTCAACATCTTTCTGTTTTGCAAATTGAATTAATTGTTCTTTAATTTCTTCAATTTTCTTCACAGCTTCCTTTTTCTGATCTTCAAATGAGGTAAGTTCATCAACCAATCTCACCCCATCATCATCTTTAAATTCTTCAGGCGTTTTTTCTTCCAATTCTATCTCATGTTTCCATGCAGGACACATTGATTTAAACTTACACCAATCACAAAGAGCAGTAACTGTGGTGGGAAAATCATCACATACTTCAATTTCTTTAATTAATTCTTCAGTTTCTATTTTGAGTTCTTGCAATTGTTCTTCTGAACGTTCAGAAATCATCTCTTTATCAAAAGCAAGAAAATACCAAACTAATTTAACATTTTTACAATCTTTAAAATTATTTTTCACCCATAAAGAATACATTGCTAATTGCCTATCTTCATCCAATTCTTCTTGTGCTTTTAGCTTATTATTTGTCTTGTAGTCACAGACATAATAATTTCCTTCTTTATCACAAGCAAGACGATCAATTCTAATATGATATTGATTTTCATTTTCTAATTTCATACGATCTTCAGTTTCAAGACCAATTGTTGTTAAGTGATTAAATGGCTTATAATGGTCATAATAATCAGAAATAAACTTCTTACCCATTTCTTTATAATTTTCTTGTGAATAATCTTTAACGATAACAATATTATCTGACCATCGTTCATCCCAAAGCATCTCAAAAAAATTTAGAAGTTCTTTTTTAGCATTTAGTTTTTGATATTTCAAATCTTTGTATAATTTTTCTAAAGTTTCGTGAACTAATTTTCCCATAAAAGTTTCAACAGTATCAGGAATATCTACTTTAATTTTATCAACATATTGAAGTTTGTACTTATATTTACATTGCTGAAAAGTTCCTAGTCTTGAATGTGAATATGTTGTCATTTTTCCTGATGTAACAATACAATCTTCCCCATTTCAGTTAATTTTGTATCTTTAGTTAAAAATCCGCCATCCCTAAGTTCCTTAAGATGAACATAAAGATTTGAAGCTTTTATATCAACTTCTTTTTCTAATTCAGTTACAGAATCTAATCCCTTTTCTATTGCTTTTAGAATCATTTCTTTTTTCTCTGACACCTTAAGATCAATTAATGGCAATTGAATTGGTTGATTAGTTTCTTCCATAATATAATATACTGAATCAATATATTTTTTCATAACATAAGAACCAAATAATACTCCAATACTCATTGTTTTTCTTCCTTCAGAAATATTTACAAAAATCTTATTCTCTTTTTCTTTTTCAATTGTTTTAATACATTCTCTTGCAATGTTTACAATATCATAAATTTTTGTTTTAATATTTTCACCGTATTGTATTTCTGGAAAAAGATCCTTGACCATGAGGATGGAATTTTTTCTAACATCATCAAGAGGTTCATCAATAACGAAATAAACCTTCTTTGGCGAAAATCTTTTTATCGCTTGAATGACAGAACTTGCTTTGTAAATAGTAGTAATTAATATAGCCATTTTCCCCATAATAATCACCTCTTATTTCCTAATTAAAAACATAAAACTATATAAATGTTTCTAAATTCTCCATAATCTTGGGGCAAAATACAAAGAATTAGTGTTTTTAATCCAAAAAATATATAAATAAG
>JAHJDQ010000144.1 GCA_018812355.1 Nanobdellota archaeon
GAACGTCGCTTCGGAAATTTTTCCTGCTGGTAATAGTTTGGTAATTTCTTTTAAAATATCTGGCATTTTAAGTTTCTCCAATTGAATAATAATATGTTAAAAAATGATAAGCGTGAAAATGCAGAGCATTTTACTCAATCTCTGGGTTATTTTATCCTCAAAGATTAAATCACAGTTGATAAACTAATTCTTTTTGAATCACCCTGCGAATATCTTTATTGTTAACAACAATCACATCAACACCATTTCCGGAACAGCTGTCCCGTTGTAAAGCGGTATTGACTGCAATCACAGCTAATTTTACTGCTTCGGAAGTAAGCATGTCTGGTTTGAATTGGGTTTCTAGTACTCCGTAAGCAAAAACACTTCCTGAGCCAGATGAGACATAATCACTGATTTTAGTTACACTTCCATCAGGAAATAAATCGTATAAATGAATTCCTGTATTATCTTTTCCGGCTAATAAAAAGTGGGCAATTCCTGGAAACATACTAGGGCGTCTTAAGTTACTGTAAAGTAATCCACCTAATAAGTTGGCGGCTTCTTTAGTAGTAGGAACTTGGTAAGTTCTTACTTCTTTTAGTTTTAATTCTGCTCTGATTAGTTTAATTACTAATTGGGCGTCGGAAACGGTTCCGGCGATAGTTACAGCGAAATTGTCAGAAATAATGTGGACTTTTTCTGCCCGTTTGTCAACGATCATATGGCCGGCAGTAGCTCTTCTGTCTGCGGCTAAAACAACGCCGTCTTTACAAACAATTCCTATGGTAGTAGTTCCAGTTTTTAGTTGATTTTCCATTTTAAATTTTGTTTCTTAAATCGTAAGAATAATTCACCTCTATTCTTTATGGTGAAAAGTAGGGGGATATTTAAAGGTTTCTAAAATTTCTTCTGAAATTTTGAAACCCCGGAAAAATGCTATTTTTCCGTATGGTTGCGGAAAATTTGTGTAAAAAATAAATAAAAGCCCCTGGTGGGCAAACAAAGGGATAGTTTTCCCTTTGAGCCCCCCAGTTACTCTCGCTTCGCTCAAGCCCCTGGTGGGTCCTTACTAGATGTTACACTTTTGGGAATTGGTGTGCCTTTATTTCCAACTCTTCCTGGCGAAATAAAGAGATAGCACTAGTGTTCTGCAGGATTCGAGTTTAAATTATGGAAGTTATTTATGGGATGGGTTGTTTACACAATCTGGTTGTTTAGGAATTTGACGTATATATTTTACATATACTTGTCTAGTGGGTTGTGGCTTTTTATAACAAGCTCAAAGTGTTAGTTTCAATTTGAGAGCCTCGCATAAAAGGGGTGCTCGCAGTTGCTTCGCAACAGATAGTCTTGACTTCGTCAAGAAAAATAATATATTATTTATTCTAGTTTTTTCAGCAAATCTTTTGACCACTCACTACCAAAATTATGATGCCCGTATAATACTAAACCTCCATGTGCAGGTGGACAATATTGAACAGGATGAGTTTTCTGGAGGATATAATCAAACAATTCTCCTTCTGTTGATGGAGCAAAGACAACGCCTATTGCATCATTCGGTCTTTTATCAGGATTTCTTTTGTAAACTCTTTCTTTTATACACCCTGCTTCAATATTTACAGGAACCCAACCAACTAAATCAGGTTTATCAGCAAGTTGTTCCCTATCTACTACAATTCCTGAAAATCTTAATTCATTTGAATCATATTCATTGGGTTGAACAAGAATTTCATCTCTCATTTCATCAGCCTGATGTTCAGAAATATTGATATTTGTAAAAAGTGGATTGCCTCCTTGTCCGTAAAGTCTTCCTGGGTACATATTGGTTCTACTTCCTCTAACTGTTAATGTTAATTGACCATCTTGTGTTAATGCATATGTACAGATTGCCAAAGCTGGTCTTGGTTTAACAATTTCTTGTTCATTATATAATTTAGAAATTTTTTCATCTTTTGATCCTGCAATGAATGGAAAATATGTTTGACCCACTAGCAATTCTATTCCTGAATCACTTGTTTGGACATCTTTAAGAGAGACAACAGGTCCTGGCCACATTTTTGGTTTATCTCCTTCGTATAATGCATTTAATGGATTTTCAGAAGTATCTAAATGGTAGACCTTGATTTCTGTATCAATTTTGGTTTTTGATAGTTGCTCTTGTTTTTGCTTTAATTGTGTGTCCCAGTTTTGCCTAATGACCTCATCTACTCCCACCGGCATTTCCAGAGGAGAATCTCTAAATTTAATCCTATCTGGAGACTCTGGGTTTTTGAATACATGCAATGATTCCCACGTTTGTGTTCTCATATGCTATTGTGATACTTCAAGATTTATAAATCTTTTGGGTATTTATCACTAATTAGTAGTGCCGTTATCTGTCTTCTGAAACCTCAACACAATAATAACACAAAAACATAAAATAAACTTAAAACACTCCCCAAAAAGTGTTAAAAGAATGTAAGCCCCTGGTGGGATTTGAACCCACGACCTGCAGATTTCTAACGGTAGCTACAAGTTTCGACGGTATCTCACTGCCGCAATAGCTACTATGCTACAGGGGCCTAAAAAGACCTTATTCAACTTCATTTATTAAGTTTTTGGATATTTTAATCAATTAAATATCAACTTAAAATGTAGTGGTTAAATTCGTGAAAATAAAAGAAAATAGGATTTTTTAAGAGAAAGATTTATAAATAGGTAGTGGTTAAATAGAAAAATGGTCAGTATAGTTACAAAGAAGATAAACGGGAATGAATACCTTTACTTAGTGGGTTCTTTCCGTGAAGGGGAAAAAGTAATCCAGAAGACAATAAAATACGTTGGAAAAAAAAGGCCAATACCGCAAGCTGAATTTGCTTGTATGAAACTCTCTGCTAAAGAAGAAGATTGGATTTTAACTGGTTATGATGATCAATTATCATATCAGCACCATCAACAAATGAAAGATTCTTCTTCTCAATATCAAGCATATTTAAAAGGATTAGATCGCGTCTCGAGGGAAAAAGAAAAAGAAAAATTTCTGAGCATTTTTATTGCTAGCAGTAATGCGATTGAGGGTTCGACAATGAGTGCGAAGGAAACGCATGATTTTCTTTTTGCTGATGTTGTGCCTAAAAATCATAGTAAAAAAGAGTTATTCATGGCTTTAAACTTGTTAGAAGCTTGGAAATATGTAGAAAATAATCATAGTAATTTTCCAACTCATGAAGATCTTAAAGAATTACACGGAATTGTTAACAGAAATATTGAAGATGATGAAACTCTAGGACAATATAAAAAAGTGCAGAATTATGTTGGAGATGTTTATACTACTTCTTACTTATTTACTGATGAAAGAATGAAGAGGTTGTTACTATGGATAAAGAAAGCTTTCCAGAAAATTGATAATTTTGAGGTTGCCTTTCAATCACATGCTCAGTTTGAAATTATTCATCCTTTTATTGATGGTAATGGTCGTGTTGGTAGATTATTACTTAACTGGTTATTAATGAGGAAAAAACTGTTGCCTTTGGCTATTCGAGTGAAAAGAAGAGGAGATTATATTTCTGCGTTAGAGAATAGCAGAAGAGGAAAAGTAGAAGCGATTTGTAAATTCTGTTTTAGAGAGTATATTGAGCAATATAAGTTTGTTTAATTCACTTCCCTTCTTCTTGGATGTGGGAAGGCCAAGCCATTCCTGGATGGAAGCCTTTAACTTCATCATATGGTAGGTAACGTTTAAGTTTCATATAATTTTTCATCCAGTTCTGTAAAGCGTAAACTTCCTGATATAATTCTTTTTTCTTTTGATCGGTAACACGACGATAAATTCTTTTAGAGAATATTTTAGCGAACGGTTTAATCAGTGAACTTTTAGCAAATTTTTCCATATAAACTTTGTCAATATAAGCAGCAATTTTCATTTCAACAATACCTTTGTTAACCTTTAGTTTCTTCCCCTCCTTAATTACTTCTGTTGGTCTTATCGCAATACAATGGTAATAAATGTCCATGTAGTAGACAAAAGCTTCTGTGTCTGGTGGTTTTCGGTACATTCTCCAAAAAATCCAAATTTCTCGCCCACCGTTACGATCAACTCGTTCACTGTAAAAAGTTTCATAGTTAACACTATTATCTTTTTCGTCTTTCCATTCATGTTCAATTAACCATTCGTGAAGGGCATCATAAAATTCTCTTAAATCAATTACGTCAGAATATTTAATTCTTGCTGGTTGGACAGGACTAAAAATGTCAATACGTCGGTCATCTGGAATCTCTTTTCTAGGCATAGATGATAGGAAGAATTTAGTGTATATAAATTTTTAGTTAAAATTAATCTATTAAAATTAGTGGGTGCCCTTATGTGAGTGGCTCTTAATCTCTGCGATTTGTAAGCCGAAGATGGTGTTAACCATAATGACTGAGGCGCAGTAGACTGTTCACTCTGGTACTCACTAATTAGGTTAAAATTTAATTCTTTTTTTAAAAGAAAGGTAAAGAATCCAGGTTGTGCCGAGACCCATATCGAGGATGGCAAATTTAATTTTTGTTTTTAGTGTATAAACGGAGAAGAGAGCTAGTTCTGTATTATAATTAGTAAGACCCAAGGGAGAATAGTAAGCTAAGTGCGGCCAAAATAAAGGAATTCCTTGTAAAGAAAAAAAATCTAATAAAAGATGAATTAATATCCCTGCTACTAAAGCTAAGGAAAAATATTTTGCTTGTTTATCTTTTTGGCTTTTGAAAATAATGTAAACAAAAAGGGGAACAATGATTAGAAATAACCAACTATGGGTAAAAGTACGGTGAATTCCTGCTCCTAAAGTCCAATCTAACAAGAAATCAATGTCAGGAAAGATTCCTCCTAATAATAGAAAGAACCAACCATAATTAGTGATTTTTTTCTTACTGAAATGTTCATATATTTTTCCAATAATCCAAGCTCCAATTAAATGGCCGAAGGCAAAGGGCATAGAGAATAGGAAAATTCTCTTTTTATATGTTTAATGAAAGATAATCATCGAAAAACTAATAAAGTAACTAGATTCTAGAATATTATCTTGATAGTCGGTATAGTAGGAAAAGCAAATGTTGGAAAAAGTACATTCTTTAAAGCAGCTACTTTAGCTGAAGTAGAAATAGCTAATTATCCCTTCGCGACAATTAAACCGAATGAAGGGGTAGGTTTTGTTAAGATTAATTGTGCCGATAAAGATTTTGATAAACAATGTAATCCTAGAATGGGTTATTGTCTTAATCATAAACGTTTCGTACCAGTACAGATGATTGACGTTGCTGGTTTAGTTCCAGGAGCGCATGAAGGTAAAGGTATGGGTAATCAATTCTTAGATGATTTAAGACAAGCAGACGTTTTAATTCATGTGATTGATTTAGCTGGTTCGACTAATGAAAAAGGCGAACCGATCGAACTTGGAAATTATGATCCAGCAGAAGATGTTAAGTTTCTGGAAGTAGAATTGGATATGTGGTATTTAGGAATTATCAGAAAAGGTTGGGAAAGGTTTGCCCGGACAGTAATTCAAGAGAAACAAGATATTCAGGTTGCTTTAGGAAAACAATTATCGGGATTAAAAGTAACGGAAGAAATGGTTAAAGAGGCAGTTAAAATTTTAGAGTTAGATAAAGAAAAACCGAACACTTGGACAGAAGCTGATTTGATGAATTTATCGATAGAATTAAGAAAAAAAACCAAACCAATGGTAATTGCTGGTAATAAAATTGATCTTCCAGGAGCGGCAGAGAATTTAAAAATGTTAAAACAACAGTTTCCTGACCGTTTATTTATCGGTTGTTCGGCGGAATCAGAACTTGCTTTAAGAGAAGCGACTAAGGCGGAGTTAATCAAGTATATTCCTGGCGAGAAAGATTTTACAATTACTAACGAAAGTAGACTTAATGATCCACAAAAAAAAGCGTTGGAATTTATTAAAGAAAATATTCTTGATAAGTATCAATCGACAGGAGTACAACAAGTTTTAGATTTGGCTGTGTTTGGATTATTAAAATACGTAGCTATTTTTCCAGGAGGAGTAAACAAGTTAGAGGATTCTGAAGGACGTGTCTTGCCGGATTGTTTTTTAATGCCACCAAAAACTACGGCTTTAGATTTTGCTTACAAATTACATACTGATTTTGGCAAGAAATTTATTTGTGCTAAAGATGTGCGAACAAAAAAGACTGTTGGTAAGGAACATTTATTGCAACATGGTGATGTAGTTGAGATTGTGGCGGGGAAGTAAAATGTTTGATTTTCTAAAAAAATTATTCCAGAAAGAAGAACCAATTACTTCGGAAGAAATTAAATCATTAGAACTAGATGCTTGGTTGAAACATAAACTTTCCCAAAGTGAATTTAATCAAGAAATAATTAATTATTTTAATCAGCTTAAAGAGAATAAAACTAAACTGAAAGATAAAATTAAAATTTTAAGTGAAGCGGAAATTGATCCGAAAGAGAGAGATAAGATTGAAGCGAAAGTAAAAAATATTGTTGTTGGTCACCGTAATAATTATGTTAATTTAATGACCATTTTTATAGACAATTTAGATTTTCCTATTGAACAAAATTTGGAGCAAGCGATTAAGTTTAGTAGTACTCTTAACAAAGATTTAGATGATCTCGCTAAGAGAACTGCGAAAAGTTATCAAGCGACTCAGCATTTGTTTTTTAATCCTGTCGAAGATGCGTTTAAAACTATGGGGGAAATTAATTTATTAACCAAAAATTTTGAACAAAAGTTAGAGCAAAGAGGACTTAAACGAGTAACAGACATCCAAGAAAAAATAGCTTTACTTGAGGAAGAAAACAGAAAAAAAGAACGTTTAGAGAAAGAGTTGCGTTGGAAAGAAACTAAATTGAATCGGTCTGTGATTGGTAAGAAAAATAAAGAAGAAGAGATTGAAAAACTAAAGATTAGTGGTGATTATCAAGAACTAACCCAATTGAAAGAAAAAGAAAATGAAATTAGAGGTTTAATTACCGAAAATAGAGGTGAAGTGGCTACTTTTTTTTCTAAGTTAGGAAGGGCGTTAAGGAAATACGAAAAAATCACTTTGATTCCTCATTTAGTGAAAAATTATTTAGAAGATCCAGTTCAATCGTTTTTTGTTGATCCTGATTTAAAAGTATTAACCTTGCTGGAAAATTTGGGGAAAAGTTTAGAGAAAGATGAGCTTGTTTTAGACGAGAAACAAAAACATAACGCTCTACAGTTAATTGCGCAAGCGAAAGAAGGGTATTTAAAACAGTTGTTTGAGAAAGATCTACAATTAAGGGAACAAGAAAATCAGTTGAACTCTAAATTAAGAAAGATTAATGTAGGTAAATCATTAGAAGAAGCGGAATATAAATTGGCCCATTTTTCTGAACAATTAGGGATAGTACAAAAAGAGATTAGTGATTTTAACTTGAAATTGGGAAGTTATCAAAAAGAAAGTTCAGAGTTAGAAGAAGAGATTGTTAAGTTGGTTAAAGAAATTCTACGAGTAAAAATTAAGTTTATTTGATTGTAAATGGAATGTACTGAAAAAATAATTTATTTTTTTATTTTCTTTCTAAACTTAGTATAGTTTTTTTCTAAAGCTTTGAGGGCAGGTAGTTTTTCCCCGCTTAAGAACATTAATGAAGCTCCACCACCAGTAGAAACATGAGTGAAGTTATGGGCGAGATGAAATTTATTGATGGCTGTAGCGGTTTCTCCACCACCGGCGATTTTTAAACAATCTAGTTTTCCGAGAAAACGGCCGATTTCTTTGGTTGCTTGAGCGAATTTTACATATTCAAAATAGCCAAGTGGACCGTTCCAGACAATTGTCTTTGCTTTGGTGAGATGTTTTTTAAATAATTCAACTGTTTTCGGACCAAGGTCAAGGGTAATTTGCTCGGATTTGATTTCGTTGTAATTAACTACTGCTGTTTCTTCTCTCGGTGATAATTTTTTGGCAACCACAAAATCAATTGGTAAGGTAATCTTTTTTCTAAATTTTCTTTTTTGCAGAATTTTTTTGGCTAATCGGACAGCATGGGCATCAATCTTTGACATGCCGATGCGGATTCCATTTGCTCTGAGGAAAGGAAAGGCTAACGCTCCGCCAAGCAAAACTTGATCTGCTTTCTTTAGGGCTTGTTCAACAAATTTAACTTTATCTAATTTCCCTCCGCCAATAATCCAAACGGCAGGTTTTTTTGGTTTTAAGGCTTTGTTTAAAAAAAAGATTTCTTTTTCTAGTTGCGGTCCTGGAAAAGCTGGAAGAAATCTAGTAATTGCTGACATCGAAGCATGCTGGCGATGGGAGTTGGAGAAAGCTTCGTTGATATAAACATCAGCGAGATTAGCTAAAGAATGGGCAAACACAGGGTCATTATTTTTTTCTTCAGGATAGAAACGCAGATTTTCTAATAAAAAAATTTGTTTTGCTTCGGCTTTCTTGATTTTTTGTTTGATTTCCTGGCCAAAACAATGGTTAAATTTAGTAATAGTTTGTTTTGGAAGTAATTTTTTTAATTCTTTAACGATAGGATCTACTTTTAATTCTGGGTTGATTTTTCCTTGTGGCCTTCCTAAATGGGTTGCGAGAACAATCTTACAATTTTTTTCGAGTAGATATTTGATTGTTGGTAAGGATAGTTTGATTTTGCTGTTATCAACAACTTTTCTTTTTTCTAAAGGAACGTTGTAATCTACTCTGAGTAGAACAGTTTTATTTTCCAGCGGAAAGTTAATTAGGGAAAATGTTTTCATTTTGATCTCTTTTTTTGTTGATTTTGATTTGTTTTGTTTTGTTATTTTTTTACTCTTTAAATTCTTTTTGTAATTATGATTTGCTATTTTAGATATTTTTTAGTTATGTTTTCCAAAATTCTCTCTCTCTTTAATAGAACTATGTTCTAGAAATGAAACATTTATATAACTAAGTTATTTACTATTATTATTATTATTATTGCAGATGTTTATTATTGCAATAATGAAAACTTAAAAAGAGGTATGTTTAAATGAGGGTTAAAAAAAGTTTTATAAGGTTATTTTTAGTATTAATTCTGATTGTTTCAATGGCTTATTTTGCTGTGGGTCTTACTCAAGTAGCAGTTCACTCATTTTTTAATGGTACTGTCCAGGGGTATAATAATACTATAGTGAGTGGAAATATCATTTTAAATGTAACGACAAATGATGAAAATACTACAAATGTAACATTTTATTGGATACGCGACACCAATGGTAATGGTGTTGGCGATGATTGGGTTTATAATACGACTCTTTTAAATGGTACCTTAAGCACTACTACTTTTAATATTACACTTGATACAGTAACAAATCTTCCTGACGGAGTTTATGATTTGAACGTTACTGCTTGGAATATGTCTGGGGATTCAAATATTGCTGAAATGGTATCAAACTTAAGTCTGATGAACATTACTGTTGATAATACTGCTCCTGTGGTTACTTTTACTATTCCTGAGAATAATACTAATCAATCTACGGGTGTTCAAGAGTTTAATACTTCTATTGTTGATAACATTACTATTAGCCTGGTTCTTTTCGAGTTTAGTAACGCTAGTGGTAATCCGATTAATCGTACTGCTGTAAATAGTAGTGGTAACTGGAGTGTTGGTGAAAATATGACTGGGCTAATAGAAGGTTATCAAAGTGTAATGGTTTTTGCTAATGATACTAGGAATAATTCCGGGTGGAGTACAGTTCTCTATTTCACAGTTGACAGAACTGCTCCAACAGTAATTTTGGTGAACTCATCATTTAACACAACAGATACAACTCCTGCAGTTACTTTTAATTATACTGATGCTTTATTTGTTGCAGCAAGTTGTGTGTTATACTTTAATGGAACTGCCTATAACACATCAACAGTTAATAATGGTACAAATACTGCTTTAATTGTAAATAACACTTTATCAGATGGATCTTATTCTGTAAATGTTAACTGTACTGATGGTTCAAATAATCAAGGAAACAGTAGTTTAATAACAATAAACATAGATACAGGAAGTCCTGCGGTAACTACTTTTAATTCTCCAACTAATGGAAGTTATAATAAAATTGATTTTGTGCTTAATGTTACTGTAACAGGTTCGCCATTAACAGTACAGTACAGAATTGAGAATGGTTCAAATACTAGTCAAGTAGTTGTAAATTACACAAATATGAGTAATCCAAGCGGTAATTTATGGAATGCAACTATTAATGTAAGTGCTATCGCTGATTGGAATTATACAGTAAGAATTAACGCAACTGATGCTTTAGGAAATAGTAACATAACAGAAACATTATTATTTAGTATAGATGATACTAACCCAAGTGTTTCTTCATTTAGTTGTAGTAATGTAAACGAAGGAGCAAGCCAAAGTTGTACTTGTTCTGGTGCTGATAATTCACAATCATTTGGTGGAAGTGTAAGCACTTCTGTAAGTTCTGTTAGTACATCCACAGCCGGGACAAAAACTGTAACTTGTACAGCAACAGATAGCGCAGGAAATACTGCTACAAGCGATACTACTTATATTGTTTCTGCTGTTGAAGTTAGTGGCGGCGGTTCTGGCGGTTCTGGCGGTGGATTAAGTAGTAGTGCTCCGGCTAGTTTTTCCCAAATGACCTGGGCTTCGATTAATGCAGGTGAAACCGGTACTGTGGAAGTTGAAAATGGTGAGATTGGCGTAACTGAAGTTAGTTTTGCTGTTGAAGATACAACTTATGGTGCTTGGGTTAAAGTTGAGAGGAAAACCAGTTTACCAAGTAATGTTGGAGCTTTTAGTGGAACTACTTACAAAAATATCCAAATAACAGAAAGAAATGTTGAGAAAGTGATGAAAGATAAAGCTACAATTAAGTTTAAAGTAGAGAAAACTTGGTTGACTGAAAACAAAGTTGGTAAAAATTTCGTCACTCTGTTTAGGTATGTTGATGATAAGTGGACAGAGCTACCGACAACTTTAGGAGCTGATGACGGCACTTATGTTCATTATACTGCAACGTCTCCTGGCTTTAGTTACTTTGTGATTGGAGTTAAAGAAGAAGTTGTTGCTGAAGCTGCTGTAGCGGCAGAAGAAGAAGCAACAGCAGAAGCAGCAGAACCTGAAGTAGCGGAAACAACTGCGGGAACAGGAGAGTTAGCAGCAGAAGCAGCTGGTTTAGGCTGGCTCTGGATTACGCTGTTGGTGATTGTAGTTTTAGCGGGAATCGGTTACTATATTTACGCTAAGAAGAAATAATTTCTTTTTTTTCTTACTTTTTTTATAATTTTAAATATTTAGTAGTTTAGTTAGTTCTGTTTTTATTCTATCTTGAAAGTCGGTGATGGTTTCACCTTCTTTTTTAGTTGTGTTTAAAGAAGTGAGCAGTTGTTTGGTTAAGTGTAATTCGGATGCTGAGTTGAATAATTTAATCTGTTGCAAGTGTTCTTTAATAATTTCTTCTTCGACATTTTCTGGATTTGAATTTGATATTTTAATTTCTGAAAAATCTTTTGAATGTAATTGGGAAGTGTTTTTCATGACAAAGTAAGCGTTTTTTTGATAAAGTTGTTGAAATAATTCTTTAAAATTTATGTCTCCAACTTTTCCAGATTCTAAAGTTCCTTTTAGTCTAATTGTAATTAGATGGTTATTTAGTTGTTTTTGATTAAAATAATTTAGCATTTCTGAATAGATTTGTTCAGGTGTTTTGTGCTGACAATCAAAAATTAAAGAATGATGTTTAATGATTTCTAAAGGGATGTATTCAATATTATCATCGGTAATCAAATAATAACCACCGTGACTATATTTTTCTAGTTCGCCAAAATTATTGGGAAATAAAGCTCCGGGATAAGTTAAAGTTCCTAGATTTTCGATGTTTATTTTAGTTGGATGATGAAGATGTCCTCCAGCATAATAATTAAAGTTTTTAGGTAAGAAAGAAGCCGGTTGTGAATCTAACATTTCGAGATGTTTTGGTTTTAATTCGGAAATGGTAGTGTGGAACATAAAGATTTTGTAGCCAGCTTCTTGTTCGAGGTTTTCTCGGTGTAAATTTTGGTAGTAAGTTTTGTCTAATAGCCCTCTTCGGCCAAGAATGCCGGTAATTTTTGCTTTTGTTTTTGGGTTTTCTGTGAATTTTAAATGTAACTCTTTTGTTTCAGGGTTGACACTACCCTTACAGACATTTGTTAACAATCTGGCATTTTCTAAAACATCAAGCATTGTTTTTCCTGATGGGGAGAAATCATGACTGCCTGCTATTGCGTATAGTGGAATTTGTTTATCTTTAAGTTCTCTTAATTTTTTGGTGACTATTTTTAATGTGTCTAATGAGGGAAGAGAAGTATTGAACAAATCGCCGGCAAAGAGAATGAAATCAACATCTTTTTCTATACAATCATCGATCGCTTTGAGGAAAGCTTGTGTGGAGATGTCGCGCATCTTTTGATCTCGCCAAGAACCTAAGTGTAAGTCTGCTAGATGCGCGTATTTCATGGTTGAATTTTTATTTTAATGATTTATATTAATATTGTAATTAAAGAACATAGCTCTCGCTACATTCTAATCAAAAAAAGAAAAAAAAATAAGTGGTAAAGGATGAAAAAACCATATGTAGATCCGCACAATAAAGTAAGACTTTATTGGCGCACAAATAAAGCGAATGCTTTATTTAGTGAACAAGATGTGGACGTTAGTAAGTGCATGCTGAATACCTCGTTGCCTTGGTACTTACACACCACTTCTATCAAACGGCTGTTTTTGCCGTGTCCGAAGGAGTCTCTTTTCAAGTGACGCTTCGTGCTTAGATGCTTTCAGCACTTATCGCTTATCGCGTAGCTGCCCGGCCTGCCTTGTCAGACAACCGGTCGACCAGTGGCGACGAATTTTCGTTCCTCTCGTACTAAAAAATCCTTGCTTTCAGACTCCCAACATTTCCAGTAGATATCAAACAAACTGCCTCACAGCGTTCTGAACCCAGCTCACGATCCCTTTTAATGGGTGAACACCCCCACCCTTGGCAGCATACAGTAGACATTAAGTCTAGTTCTGCACCGCCAGGATAGGAAGAGCCGACATCGAAGTAGCAAACCGCGCCGTCGATTTATTCTAGAGTAAAGTAAAATTTACTTTACCCATACGAACTCTCAGGCGCGACAACTCAGTTATCCCCGGAGTAACTTTTCAGTCATTCCTCTGCCTCATTAAGAAGCATGAGGAGTTCGCTAGGCCACACTTTCGTGTTTGGAACTTGTTATGTTTGAGATCCAATCAGGCAAGCTTATGCCCTTACACTCAACTCCGGATCTTTAGCGTAACCGCTAGAGAAAATTTCCATCGGTTACTTATTCTAAACCGGATGAGCTTACCATTGGGCGCTATTGATATAAAGTCGAGCATGTGAGACTTTATACAGAAATGTCTTCATTTCTCGGAATCTTTTCAACAGCGTGCCACCCCAGCCAAACTGTCCACCAACCGGTGTCCCTTTCAAAAGAAAGGTAAGTGATATAGCTTTTGAAGAGTAGTGTTACATGGTTGCCTAAGCTACTAACTGACGTCATTAGCTTCAAACAGCTCCTACTTACGCTATACAACAGAAACCACACCACAGCGACAGGCTACAGTAAAGTTTCACGGGGTCTTCGCTTCCCACTGGAAATCCCTGGCCTTTGCACCAGGATAGAGTGTTCGGGAGATTCTAGTTCGGGACAGTGGCGATCTCGTTATACCATTCATGCAGGCCGTCATTCAAACGGCAAGGCATTTCGCTCACGTCTGTTACTTTCACTCATAAGCCCTAAAAAATTTTCAATTTTTGGGGCCCAAAGAAAACAAGTTTTCTTTTGGAGTTACTAACCATTAAGAAATGGCGGATACATATTTCCATGTATCTCTACATATCGCTATGTAGGTCGGACTATATCTTCACTTATTAAGTGTCTGACATATAGTCTCTGAGGATTCTTCTCAAAAAGAAGTCTTTCCTGCTGATTGTCTCCACTTGTTGATTTTCAGGGGTCGTTATCGTGTTACCACAATAATATCCTACAACAAGATACAAGAGATGTTCCAGCATATAGTCAGATTCACGAAAATTGCTCACGCAATTTTGTGTGCCAAAAATGTTTTCACATTTTTGAGCATTTATCCCAGTTTTTTGGTCTTCTGTTTAACACTCTGGGTCTTAAGGCAACTTTGTGCATACCTTAAGAGAGTTATAGTTACTCCCGCCGTTTACGAGCTCTTCACCCCGTTGAAACGAAGCTTAAAGTACTCGCACTGGGCAGATATCACCTTCTATACAAAGCATTACTGCGTAGCAGAAGGTTAAGTTTTTGTTAAACAGTCGGATCACCTTTGTTATTGTACCCTGAAATCGCATCTATACAAATACGAAACCAGGGATCCCTTATACCGAAGGTACGGGACTAATTTGCCGAATTCCCTGAACTAGATTATACTCACACATCTTAGGCTTCTCACCTAGGGGCACCTGTGCCGGTTCTGGGTACGGTTATTTCAGATTTTTCCTTGTTCCCTTTTCAGGGGCTCTAGAAATCGGCCAAACAAACCATAGGCCTGCTCATCTAAGATTTAATCAGGTTCTCATCATTACGATACTCCCCTGATTTATTCCTATTGACACATCAGACAAGATGTGTTAGCTTATTCAAAAGCGTCAGAAACAAGGCTGGCGTCGCCGCGCATACTAAAACAGTAGTGGAATATTAACCACTTTCCCTTTCCCCTAGCTCACTTAAGAGTTGGGTTAGGACCGACTAACCCTTGGCTGATTAACATTGCCAAGGAACCCTTGCCCTTACGATGATACGGATTCTCACCGTACTAAGATCCTACTACCACCAGAATATTCGTTCCTTCCAGGTTCACATCCCCTTACGGAAATGCTTTTGCCCTAAAAAGATGCCTGTCTACACCTATTTTCATAGTCTATGGTATCGGCAGCTAACTTAGACCCGTCAATTTTCCGGGCCCACGACCTCAACGAGTAAGCTGTTACGCACTTTTTAAAGGATGGCTGCTTCTAAGCCAACCTCCTCGCTGTCTAAGATCACGGACACCGTTTACCCTTTATCACTTAGTTAGCATTTAAGGGCCTTAACCATAGTCTGGGTTGTTCCCCTCTCGGAAATCAAGTTTACCCCAAGATTCCCTGTTTTCCGGAGTCTACAACGTTACAGCATTCGGAGTTGGACAGAAAACCGACAGATTTCTCCGCCTAAATCTTCTATCCGTAGCTCTACAACCGTAACAATCTCGTCCGAAACTTGACTAAGGTCAATTTCGACAGGAACCTGCTATCGCCGAGCTCGATTGGCTTTTCACCCCTATTCCCAAGTCATAAGAACACTTGTACGTAGAAACTCTTCAGGCCTCCACAAGATTTTACTCTCGCTTCACCTTGCTCAGGAATAGATCGCCCGGTTTCAGGTCGTACCCAAGTGACTAACGGCACTTTCATACCGCCTCCCTCGTAAACTGCGGAGATTTGCTTTCGCTATGAATACCTTTTTACAAGTTATTCTCGCCACTTTGGTACACTCTCTGGCACGTTATTCAAAACGCACGTCAGAACTCCGAAGAGCCCTGACTCACTATAACTGCTAGATTTCAGAATCTTTTAACTCCCTGTCAAGGGTTCTTTTCAACTTTCCCTCACGGTACTTGTTTGCTATCGGTTTCGAAACGTATTTAGTTTTAGAGGTTAATGTCCCCCATATTCCCACTTCATTTCCAAGAAGCAGTACTCTGGATACTTCCGAGAACTTTCTTTCTTTCCTTTACGGGACTATCACCCTGTAAGGTGTTGCTTTCCAGCAAACTTCAAGTCTGAAAAAAAGTTTTAGAGGAAGTCCATACACCACATCTCCATGACATTACTATCACGGATTCAGTTTGAACTGGGCCGCTTTCTCTCGCTGATAATCACGGCATCCCAATTGGTTTCTTTTCCTGCAGGTACTAAGACGCTTCAATTCCCTGCGTTCCCTGGCCTCGAAAGGCCCTCAAAGAGAAGTCTCATTCGGAGATCTCCGGTTCAAAGTCTACATTCAACTCGCCGGAGCATTTCGTAGCTTGTCACGTCCTTCATCGGCGTTTCGAACCAAGTCATCCATCTAACAGTGTACTTATTAGGATTGTAATCCTAAAATGTGTTGATCTACATATGGTTCATCAATATGAGTTAAGGCGACGTTTTAACGAATATGATTGGATATTCTAGTCTCCTCATATCTACCACTTATTACCGCCAAGATAAACTCTTGAAGGTTTCTCGGACTTTAGATAAAGTCCGTTATGTTCTCTCCTTATGGAGAAATGGACCCATCGGGATTCGAACCCGAGACCCCCTGCTTGCAAGGCAGGTGCTCTAATCCGGACTGAGCTATGGGCCCAGGATAATTTTAATTTTTTTTATTTGTTTTCTATTTATGAAAATAAAAAAGGAGGTGATCCAGCCGTAGGTTCCCCTACGGCTACCTTGTGACGACTTAACCCACCTCACCGAATCTGGATTCGAGGTAACTAAAAGCTACATCTCACCCAAACCCAACTCGGTTGGTTTGACGGGCGGTGTGTGCAAAGAGCAGGGACATATTCACCGGGTCGTAATGAAACCCGATTACTAGGGATTCCGTTGTCATGAGGATGAATTACAATCCTCAATCTAGACTAAGACGAGGTTTCGAGGTTTGGCTTCACCTTTCGGTGTGGCAGCCCATTGTCCTCGCCATTGTTGCGCGCGTGTAGCCCAGCAGATTCGGAGCATACAGACCTACCGTTGCCCACACCTTCCTCCCTGTTTCCAGGGCAGTCCC
>JAHJDQ010000145.1 GCA_018812355.1 Nanobdellota archaeon
ACCGTAAACCTTATAAAAAAACTCCTTCTTTTCTAGATTATACCAATGATCTGTGTTGGGAGGTAGCATTCTAATGATTGTTACGTGGAGGTTAACTAAAATGGCTGATGAAGCAAAAATATTAGAAGCGGTAGAAATCGCTCGAACAAGTGGAAAGATTAGAAAGGGTGCTAATGAAGCAACCAAAGCAATTGAAAAAGGCTTAGCGAAACTAGTCGTTTATGCTGCCGATACTTCTCCAAAAGAAGTTGTCATGCATCTTCCCTTATTATGTAAAGATAAAAACGTACCTTGTCTGGAAATCTCTAAGAAAGAAGACTTAGGGGCTGCAGCTGGTTTGCCCGTAGCAACTGCTGCCGTTGCCGTAATTAAAGAAGGCGAAGCAAAACATGTTATTGAAGCTTTAGCTAAGGGTGAATAATATGGCTAAAAAAATGGTTGCCAAGGAAGACCGCGGAAGAAAGAAACTACCTGAAGCCGGCGGTAAAGAAGGCGAGATTCGTTTTGATTCTGGTATTCAATCTACGGTAAAAGAAATTGTTGGCCGGAGTGGTAGTCGAGGAGAGATTACTCAGGTCATGACACAAATTCTCGAAGGTCGAGATAAAGACAAAGCGATTAGAAGAAATGTCAAAGGCCCAGTTAGAATTGGGGATACATTAATGTTACTGGAAACTGAAATCGAAGCTCAACGTCTTGGAGGCGGGAGACGCGGTAAAGGTAAAGGCAGTAGTAGTAGCAGTAGTAAGAAGAAGAAATAGGTGAATCAACATGCCAAGATGCACATTTTGCGGAATTCAAATTCCGAAGGGAACTGGAAAAATATATGTTTACTCTAGTGGGAAAATTGCTAATTTTTGTAAAAGTAAATGTGAAAAGAATTTACTTAAATTAAAGCGTAAACCACTCAACATTAGATGGACAGAAGCCTATCGGAAGGAACATAAGAAAGATTCAAAGGAAGAGAAGACTGAGAAGAAGGTTGAAGAGAAGAAAGCTGCTGTTAAGGAAGAAGTTAAGACTGAACCTAAAGTTGCTGAAAAACCTGCAGAAGAAAAAGCAGCTCCTGTTGAAACTAAAGTTGAAGGAGAAACTCCAGCTACAGTAAAACCAGAAGCACAGCCTCAGGAAGAAGTCAAAGAAAAAGACAAACCTGCTAAAGAAGATCAGAAAGAATGAAAATAGTTTTAACTTACGTCGATAAAATGGAGACAGCCGAAGAAATGGCTGAAACATTGTTACAAGAAAAACTAGCTGCTTGTGTTACTTTTCTTCCTGGGAAAAGTAAATACTGGTGGAAAGACAAAATTGAAACTAGTCATGAGTCAATAATGTTCATTAAAACTAAAGATGAATTGGTTGAACAAATCATCGCCAGAATTAAACAAATTCATCATTACGAATTACCAGTGATTGATGTAATCAATATCGAAAAAATAAACCCAGAAGCAAAGAACTGGATTGAAGAGGTGACTAAATAAAATGAAAGTCGAAAAAACACTTATTTTAGCTAAACAAGATGCCATCCATCGTGGTTTAGTTGGAGAAATTATCAGACGGTTTGAACAGAAAGGGATGCGTCTTGCTGGAATGAAGTTAGCAATGGCCACCAAAAAGATTCTTGAAGAACATTATACTAAAGATGAAGCAATGCAAACAGAAACTGGTGAGAGAACAATTAAAGTTTGGCAAGAAAATGGTAGAGAAGTCAAAGAAACAGCCTTAGAGATAGGTAATCGCATTAGGCAATGGAACATTGATGCTTTGCAAGACAAACCAGTTGTTGCCATGGTTTTTGAAGGTTTTCATTCAGTTGAAGTAGGCAGAAAAGTTGTTGGCCATACTGAACCTCGTCAAGCTTTACCTGGAACCATACGTGGAGATTTTTCTGCAGAAAGTTATGGTTTAGCTGATTTTAGCAAACGTACGATTATAAATTTAGTTCATGCTTCTGGTAAAGTTAGTGAAGCAGAACGTGAAATTGAAACCTGGTTTAAGAAAGAAGAAATTATCGATTACACCAAAAAAGACTTTAATGTAATTCACAGTTTTGATTAAGAGGTATTAACAAATGAAAATAGTCGTCTTAGGCAGTCCCGGAGTGGGCAAAGGAACTTATACCCAAGATTTAGTTAAAATTTACAATTTGGTCCATATTTCTAGTGGAGATTTGTTTAGAACTAACATTAAAAACAATACTGAATTAGGCATGAAAGCAAAAGAATTTATTGATAAAGGAGAATTAGTCCCAGATGAAATCACTATTGGCATGGTTAAAGATAAACTAGCTGAAATCAGCGGCCAAGGCTTTATCCTCGACGGTTTTCCAAGAACCGTTCCCCAAGCAGAAGCTTTAACAGAAGTTACAGATTTAGATTTAGTAATTAATTTCAAAGCAGATGAAGAAGTTATCGTCGCTAGATTAAGTGGTCGAATTCTTTGTCGTAAGTGCGGACATATCTATCACAAAATTAATCTACCAACAAAAGTGGAAGGCATTTGCGATTTAGATAGTGGAGAAATTTATCAGCGAGATGATGATAAACCGGAAGCGGTCAGAAAAAGATTGGGAGATTATTTTGCACAGGCAGCACCTTTAATTGCTTTCTACCAAGAAAAAAACCTGCTTAAAGAAATCACAGTTAACGAAGATTATGGACAACATAAAGAAGTGATTCAAGCACGGATTAAAGAAGTGCTTGATCAAATTTAAAAATTAAAATTCAAACGAGGTAAAATTACAATGGCAGAAAAAATGGTTGACAAAGTAACGAGGTTAATGAAATCTCCTACTCAAATTAGAAATATTGGTGTCTGTGCCCATATCGATCACGGTAAAACAACTTTCTCTGATAACTTATTAGCAGGAGCAGGAATGATGTCCGAGGAATTAGCAGGAAAAGCATGTCAGTTAGACTTTCATGAAGATGAACAGGAACGAGGAATTACAATTGATTCTGCTTCCGTTTCGATGGTCCATACTGTTAACGATAAAGAATTCCTAATTAATTTAATTGATACGCCTGGCCACGTTGATTTTGGTGGAGACGTTACTAGAGCAATGCGAGCAGTAGATGGTGCGATAGTCTTAATCTGTGCCTCAGAAGGAGCAATGCCGCAAACTGAAACTGTCTTAAGACAAGCCTTGAAAGAAAGAGTAAAACCTATCCTTTTTATTAACAAAGTTGATCGTTTAATTAAAGAATTACAATTAACTCCGGAACAAATGCAACAACGGTTCATTAAACAAATTGCTTCTGTTAACAAAATTATCCAAAGTGTTGCTCCGGAAGAATATAAAGAATTGTGGCAAGTAGATATTCAAAAAGGCACTGTAGCTTTTGGCTCTGCTTTCCATAATTGGGGTATCTCACTTCCATATATGCAAAAGAAAGGCGTTTCTTTTAAAGAAATTATCGATGCTTACACTGGCACGGATGAAGAGATTAAAGAAAGAGTTAAAGTCTTAGCTAAAAAAGCACCGATTCACGAAGTTGTTCTAGATATCGTTACCGAACACCATCCTGATCCTATGGTAGCTCAAGCCTACCGTATTCCGCGGATTTGGCACGGTGATTTAGAAAGTACTGATGGGAAATCACTAATAAATTGTGATCCTAACGGAAGATTATTTTTTGTCATTACTAAAGTTGTTGTTGATCCTCAAGCAGGCGAGATTGCTGCCGGAAGATTATTCTCTGGTACGATGAGAAAAGGTGAAGAAATTCATTGTAATATGGCTAAATGGCCAGGAAGAATTCAACAAGTTTACATCTATAATGGGGCGAAGAAAGAAATCGTCGACAATGTCCCTGCTGGAAATATTATTGGTGTAGGTGGTTTGAAAGTTGGCATTCCAGGAGAAACGGTTACTTCTGGTGGACCAGCAGAACCATTTGAAGAGATTAAACATCTCTTTGATCCTGTTGTTACTAAAGCAATCGAAGCTAAACAACCTTCAGATCTTCCTAAACTAATTGAAGTACTAAGACAAGTACAAAAAGAAGATCCTACTATTGTAATTGAAATTAACGAAGAAACAGGAGAACATTTAATGCACGGTATGGGTGAGCTGCATCTGGAAGTAATTGAAAACAGAATTATTACAGAGAAAGGCGTAGCGATTAAAACCTCACCTCCGATAGTTGTTTACAGAGAAACCGTTACGAAAGAATCACCAGAAGCGGAAGGAAAATCTCCAAACAAACATAATCGTTTAATCTTTAAAGTTGAACCATTAGATCCAGCAATTACCCAAGGAATTAAATCTGGCGATTTTCCTACTGGCCGTTTTAAGAAAAAAGATCCGGAAGTAGTTGAATTTTTACGTGAACTTGGTTGGGATGCTAAGATGGCTGCTAAAGTTAGGGGAGAAATTAATGGTAATTTGTTCATGGACCAAACTCGAGGAGTAGTTCATATTAACGAAATCATGGAAATGCTTTTAGATATGTTTGAAGATGTCATGAAAGCCGGTCCTCTTGCTAAAGAACCATGCTTAGGAGTACAAGTAAGTTTTATGGACTGTACTCTGCACGAAGATGCAATACACAGAGGCCCTGCCCAAATGTATCCTGCGATTAGAGAGGGGATGAGAGGAGCGTTAATGCAAGCCGGTCCACTTCTTTACGAACCATTACAAGTTATGCGTATTGAAACTCCAAATGATTACGTTGGCGAGATTAGTAAATTAGTTTCTTCTAAACGTGGTCAATTATTAGATATGACTCAAGAAGGCGACATTACTGTGATTAAAGCAAAACTTCCGGTAGGTGAGCTGTTTGGTTGGAGTAACGCTCTACGCTCAGGAACTGGCGGTCGTGGAAATTCCTCTTTAGTAGATCAGAGTTTTGAAATCCTGCCCAGAGAATTGCAGGAAAAGATTAAGAATCAGATTATCCAACGGAAAGGTTTAAGTTCGGGTGCTTTGGGAGCTTAGTTTTTTATTGTTCATCTTTATGATAAAGATCTAAAAGATAAATCATCTTTTTTTCAGGAAAACAAATATATGATAAACGAAAAGGTTTAATGTATAGTTCTCTCGTTCCTTTTCTACCAAAACGCATTGGTTTCCCAATTTCTGGGTTATCAATAATCTTTTGAATTTGCTTTTTTATTTTAGATTTTGTAGAATTATCTTTAATCTTAGAAAATAAATGTCTAAACTTTTTTTCAAAAATAATTTCTACCATTTATCCATTTCTTTAAGGAAGTTATCAGATGTCATACTAATCCCTTCACCAGCTTCAATTCTTTTCCAAGCTTCTTCAGTTCTTCGAGCAAACTCTAAATCTTCCTTAAGATTCTCTTCTAAGTATTCAGCTTTCTTCATCACAAACTGATGATCAGTCTTAATAATGATCAGTTTATCACCCTCTTCTATATCTGCTCTCATTTCTGAAGGAATAACAACTTGTCCTTTAGAACTCATTTTAGTTATTGCTATATCCATTTGAGTAAGACCAATCTTACTTTTTTATATAAATCTTTTGGTTGATTTCATTTAATTAACTATTTACAAACTAAAAAATCAATTGTGTAAGGTCAATGGATTTGACCCCCCTACCATTTTGATTGATTAAACCCCACTCCATTTATTCTTATCTGTAATGAAAAATACACTTCAGCAGGAGTTTTCATGTGTAAACTCCTGTGAGGCCTGATCTGATTATATCTATACCTAAACAGTTCGTAGTCTCCATTACAATAACTAATTTCTGCTTTGTGAGTTCCATGAAATCTCTCAACTTTACCTGCAGTCGTTGGTTTATGGATTCTTGAGCGAATATGCTTTATTCCCTGTTCTTTACACCATTTGTCAAATGTGGAATTGTTTTTCCACATTCCTCCAAACTCAGAACCGTTATCAGTTAATATTTCTCTTGGTTTTCCATGAAAACCAATTAATTCTTCAAGAAAGTTTGTAACTATTCTTGTTGTTATAGTCTTAAATTTTCTTATTCCAATGTTGTATCTGCTACAATCATCAATTATTGGTAGGATCCATTTTCCGTCAGGTAATTTACTACCATCCATTTGCCAAAGACTATCTGGATGATCTCTTTGCCATTTAACCCAATGTATTCTCATATTTTCGATTTTGCTACCTCTCGAAAGCCCATTGCTTTTTATCAAACGCCTTATTGTGCTTTCAGAGCATTCTAGTTTAAAAACATGTTTAATAGTAAGAGCCCCCCAACCCACTTTTTTCCTGAAGTCAATTATTCTGTTAATATTTTGTTTACTTATTGCTTTAGAAGGGATTGGTGGTTTAGGAAATATCGGACCAATCCAAGAAGAATTCTTTAATTTTCGTTTCCATCTTTTCAATGTACTTCTTGAAGTTTCAATTTGATAATGATCTTTCAAATAAGCTTGGACTTCAGAATGACTCCAATTGTTCTTGAAGTAAAATTTCCTTAAATGATTAATAATTAATTTGTTTTTCAGTTTCATACACCCCAGTTAATCCTCACGGATTAAAAGGGGGGTCAAATCCATTGACCTTACACAA
>JAHJDQ010000146.1 GCA_018812355.1 Nanobdellota archaeon
AGGTCACCACAAGTATAAACCGGTTCCCCTAAATATTGAAACCATAATGGAAGAGTATATGGATAGCCCTGTCCCTAAAAGAGTTAATAGCCAAGCCACTTTTCAAAACAACGGAGGGGGTTTTGTTCAAGGAGATAGAGACCTTCTCTATCGTGCTCTTGACAACCTTGTAGGAAATGCTATTTATGCTATTGGCCAACAAGGACAAATAATCATCTCCACAAGAACAGAGAATGTAAAAGAAGAAAAAAAACACCCCTACGGCATCATACCAGCGGGAGATTATTGTGTAATTGGTGTTGAAGATACTGGGGAAGGAATACCTGAGCCTTTACAAGCATTAGTTTTTGATCGTTTTTTTACTACGAAAGAAGATAAAGGCACAGGCTTAGGATTAATGGTAGTTAAAACAATAATGGATCTGCATAAAGGATATATAACCTTAACTTCTTCAACTGACAACCCAACATACACTAAATTTGAGATTTATATCCCTCTCATTTAAGCATAATTTTTTATAGTACTCCCCTCTTTCTGTTTAAAATGGAACTTCCTAAGAGATATAATCCACAAGAAGCTGAACCTAGATGGCAGAAATATTGGGAAGAGCATAAAACATACAAGTTTGATCCAAAAGATATTAATATTTATTCGATCGACACTCCCCCTCCTACTGTTTCTGGAAAGATGCATATGGGTCATGCTTTCGGCAACTCCCAACAAGACTTTATTGCTCGCTATAAAAGAATGCAAGGGTTTAACGTCCTCCAACCTTTCGGCACAGATTATAATGGTTTGCCAACCCAAATTCTTATTGAAAAATTAAAAAAAGTAAGAGCGAAAGATATGCCCAGAAAAGATTTTGTTAAACTATGTCTCGAAACTTTAGAAAAAGAACTCCGACTAGCTTACACTGCTGACTGGAAAAGATTAGGAATCAGCTGCGATTTCGATGTTAAATACACAACCATTAACAAACACTGTACAAAAATATCCCAAAAATCATTCTTAGAATTATACGAAATGGGAAGAGCATATCGAAAAGAAGCCCCGGCAATTTACTGTCCGAAATGTAAAACGGCGATTGCCCAAGTTGAATGTGAAGATAAAGAGATTCAATCTTCATTTAACGATATCATTTTCAAAGCTGAAGGTAAAGATTTAATCATCGCCACGACCAGACCAGAATTACTTCCCGCTTGTGTTGCTATATTCTACCATCCTGACGATCAAAGATATCAATCATTAAATGGAAAAATGGCCACTGTACCTTTATTCAACCATGAAGTGCCAATTATGCCTGATCAAAGAGCAGATCCTGAGAAAGGTACAGGTATTGTCATGTGTTGTACTTTTGGTGATAATACTGATGTTGAATGGCAGAAAGCCCATAACTTGCCGATTAGAACCGCAATCAGTAAAGAAGGTAAGATGACTTCATTAGCCGGAAAGTATGAAGGCAAGAAAATCAAAGAAGCCCGAGCAGAAATTATTGCCGAACTAAAAGAAAATAAACTTCTCACTAAAGAAAAACCAATTACTCATCCTGTTAATGTCCATGAACGTTGCGGAACTGAAATTGAATTCATGCACTCTAAACAATGGTTCATTAAATACCTTGACTTGAAAGAGGATATGCTTCGCTGGGGAGAAGAACTAAACTGGTTCCCTGATCATATGAAAAACCGTTATGATAACTGGGTTAAAGGCTTAGCTTGGGACTGGTGTATTTCTCGACAAATTTATTTTGGAATTCCCTTTCCAATTTGGTATTGTCAAGAATGTAATGAAGTGATTCTTGCTAAATTGGAACAGCTTCCTGTTGATCCATTAGAAGATTCTCCTCCCGTAAGTGAATGTCCAAATTGTCAAAGTAAAAATATTATTCCAGAAAGAGATATTATCAACACCTGGGCTACTTCTTCTTTAACTCCTACTATTGTCAAAGAACTGTTTAAAGATCAACCAGTTTATGATTATCTTTCCAAAAATCCGTTTAACTTAAGACCACAAGGCCATGACATTATTTCTTTTTGGTTATTCAATACTGTTGTCAAAAGCCATTTACATTACCAAATGAAACCATGGCAAGATTGTTTCATTAACGGTTGGATGCTCGATCCAAAAGGTAAGAAGATGTCTAAGTCTAAAGGTAATGTCGTTGAACCACAAGGCATGATAGAAAAATACTCAGCAGATGCGTTAAGATTTATGTCCGGCGGCAGTAAGTTAGGGGAAGACTTCCCTTTCCAAGAAAAAGATTTACTTACCGGCCAGAAATTTATCAATAAACTCTGGAACGCTTCTAAATTTTCGTTAATGCACCTACAGGACTACAAATCTGGCTTAATAACAGAAACCGCAAGAAGCAAAGCTTCTGAGGTACCAAAGGCAAAGCCTTTTTGTACATTTGATCAATGGTTATTAAGTAAACTAAATAAACTAATCAAAGAATCTACAGAATCTTTTGAACAACATGAATATAGTAAAACAAAAGCAGAAGTTGAAAAATTCTTCTGGCACGTGTTTTGTAATGATTACTTAGAGATTGTTAAAGACCGTTTGTATAATCCTGATACCAGAGGAGCGGAAGCAAGAAAGAGTGGACAAGAAGCTCTTTATATTTCTTTATTATCAATACTAAAGATGATTGCTCCGATCATGCCACACATTACCGAAGAAATTTATCACTTGTATTTTGATCAAAAAGAAAATGCAAAAAGTATTCATCTTTCTTCCTGGCCAAAATACAATCAACAATTAATAAATGCTGACGCTGAACTAGCTGGAGATCTAGGGATCGACATTATTTCTGCTGTTAGAAAGTATAAATCAGAACAGCAATTATCGTTAAAAGAGGAATTTTCTGAACTTATTTTAATTAGTGAAGAAGCTGATTTTGAAAAAATGATCAAGAGTGTTGAAGCAGATCTTAAAGCCGTCCTAAAAATCAAAGAAATTAAATTTTCTGGAGAAACTTCTTTAGAAAGTGAGAAATTTTCTGTAAAAGTTGGAATCAGTAAATAAGCCTAATTAAGCTTAAACTTACGAAACATTTTTAAGGCAAGCAAAAATAATAAGCTTATGAACGTTTAAGTTCAAATGATGAGGTGTGATAAAATGGAAGCATATTGTGTGAAATGTAAGAGTAAAAGAGAAATGAAAAATGGTAAAGAAGTCTCCATGAAAGGTAAGGGTGGAACAAAAAGGAGAGCAATGAAAGGTGAGTGCCCTAAGTGTAGCACGACCATGTTCAGAATTTTACCTAATAAATAGATTTCTTTTTTTTTCTCTTTTTTTTAATTGAGATACTGGTTGATTGTTTCCTTAATAGAAAAATCCTTACCACTGCAAGAAAGAAGGTATTTGCAAACAAATAGTCAATCTTAATTCTTACGGAAAAAACGTAAAGAAAGTGATACAAAAACTGTTGCACTTTTTAAATAGATTGGTACATTTTTTGTTTCGCTAGAAATATTTATAAACAAACATACATTTTTATACAAAAATGGGAACTACCACATTTTATTTAAAACACAATGATCTTGGACTATCTTTAGACAGGATGTCTAATGAAGAAATTAAAAAATTAAGTAACTTTTCACCTTATAGGGAAGACGACTCATATAAAGGTTGGAAAGTCCCTTGTGAGCTTCATAATGGGAATATTTACTTATTAGTATTCTGGAAAGGCAGGTTAATGAGACTAGAAGAAGCAATAAAAACCTTGAATAAAAAATACTATGACAAATATCAAAGAAAAACTCTTCGAGAATATGAATGGACTGTACTCAAAAAACATATTTTGAGTCAAGTTAATTATTTAGATACTGAGTTTAAGAAAAGATTAAAGGGAAAGAAGTAATGGACAGAGAACAATTATATTATGTTTTATTTGAACAGCAAAAAGATTTTAAAAAGAAAGAAGATTTTGTACCTCGCGAGCTAACTTCGGAAGTTTTATCACGCCTTCATCTGAAATTACCCATTATTATAACTGGTCTCAGACGAGTAGGAAAATCAACACTCCTTAAGATTCTTACTGAAGAACTCAACTTAAGCGATAAAGAGTGTTTTTACATTAATTTTAATGATGAACGGTTAATCTCATTCACACCCTCTGATTTTCAAAAGATACTCGACTTTTTGAACGAACAAGATTACAAAGAGAACTGTTATTTGTTTATTGATGAAATCCAAGAAGTTTCAAAATGGGAGAAGTGGATTGACCGAATAAAAGAAAAGTACTCCATCATTATAACTGGCTCTAACTCTAAACTTTTAAGCAAGGAAATTTCTACGGTTCTAACCGGTAGAAGTGTTAATGTTAGCCTTTACCCCTTCAGCTTCAAAGAAGTTCTTGCTTCCAAGAACATAAAGCTAAATGAGATAAAATTAGATTTAAAGTTGCAAGCGCAAGTGCGGAAAGAGTTCTTAAGTTTTTTAAATAAAGGAGGAATACCAAAACCGGTAATTGATGATGATGAAAAACTTCTAGTGGAACTTTATGAAAATATTATTTAACGGGACATAATTAAGAGATTCAACCCTCGTCTAGAAAAACCAATTAAGGAGATTTCTTTATATTTGTTGTCAAACATTTCAAAAGAGATTAGCTTAAGATCATTATCAAAAACCATAGGGATTACCAATCTTTCAACTATGAAATCTGTGATAGATTCATTTGAAAAAGCTTTCTTGTTCTTTTTCATTCACAAATTTGATTTTTCTCTCAGAAAACAGCTGCAGAATCCACGTAAAGTGTACTGCATTGACAATGGGTTTACAACTAAAGTTGGCTTTAGGTTTTCGGATGATAAAGGTAGGCTTTTGGAGAATCTTGTATTTACAGAGTTAAAAAGAAGAGGGAAAGAAATTTATTACTTTTCTGAAAAAAGGGAATGTGATTTTGTTATCAAGGAAGGAATTAGAATACGTGAAGCCGTCCAAGTTTGTTATCAGTTAAACAATAATAACAAAGAAAGAGAACTTAATGGACTTCTGGAAGCAATGGAAAAGTTCAAACTAAAAACTGGCTTAATTCTTACTAATGACCACGAAGAAGGAATTGAAGTGGGTAAAAAGAGAATTATAGTTAAACCAGTCTGGAAATGGCTGCTTAGTAAATAAGCTTATTTCTTCACGAAATCGTCAACTATTTTCTTCTCCCAACCTTTCTCAACTAACATCTCTTTGATCTCTTGATTAGAATAATCTTGTTTCTTACATTGATTGATGAAATTAGTTAATTCTGGAAATTTACTCTGAACAACTTGAACTTTATTTTTCTTTCTGATTACAAAAAATAACACTCCTGCAGCTAGAAAAAAAGAGATTATCGACACAATCCATATTCCCGATAATTCTAGAAGAGAAAGTAACTTCTCCTGAAACAAAGTAACTATGAAAAATAAAATACCTAGTAATAAGACAATGATGGCAGCAACCAGAAATTTCTTACTCAGATTAGAGGGTGGTGATTTTAATTTCTGTTTTGGTTTTATTTCAGCAACTTCTTTTTTTACTTGAGTAACTTCTTTTTTCTTAATCTGTTTTTTTGGAGGAAGTTCTTTTTTCACAATTTTACATTTTTTTCCTTCTCGAACCAAACAAAGTGTAAAAATAATAAACCCAATAAACAATAAAACAAGTAATAATAACCAGTAAGTACTAATCCTTTTACTCTCTCCTCCCACTCCTAAGTTAACTTCAACTTCATTTTCTACTGCTACTTCTCTTCCTCGATAGATTCTAGCATTTACAGAATAATCACCGCAAAATTGTTCTGGATCATATTCTAACTGTTGAGCAAAGATGAAAATACCTTTATCTTTGGTTAACTTATAAGGTCCGTAAAAATCGCTAAACGCAGTTGTTGACCCAAAAACGCGCTTAATGATCTTCCGTGGGAAACTATCATCTGCTTGAGGTTCTTCTTTCTTGTTCATATTTATTTCTAACATATATTCCTCTTCAGGAAGATTTAAATTAGCTACAGCAGCTCCAGTTAAGGAATCTTCATTTGCCGGTGCTTCAAATATTTCAAATAATTCTGGAGTTAGTTGGGAAGGAACAAAGAAAGCATAAATGTCCATAAGATTATTTTCTTCATGAACATCAACAATAGCTCCGGAAAATGCCGTAGTTTCAACTTCAACTTCTTGTTCAAAAACTGTTTCTCCAAAAGTTTGAAACTGGACAGTTACTTTATTCACGGCTCCGCCAAATCCACTTTTAATTTCTAAAATTTCCTCAATCGTTTCTCCAGGATCAAGCACAATCTCTTTAGCATCAAGTTCTGCTTCTAACAATTTTCCGGCAATTGTCTGATCAGAATAAGAAAGACCAGAAATACTTTGAAAAAATGAACCTTTATATCCTAAAGTTTTTCTGGTAACAATGTAGAATGGATTTTCTACCTCCTGAAATATTTTAGGGAATAATCTCATCCGCTTCTCCCCTTTGTTTGTTAAAGTTATAGTGACATTTGTTGTTTTCCTGAGTTGTTGAATTGTTTCAGGAGTAGTGAGATAGGTTAATTCTGTGAGTTCTGGTATTGTGATTAATTCTCCTGTTGTTGTTCTCCGCCCACCTTTAGCCCCAGTAGGCTCAGTCGTTACCCCAACATCTAAAATATCTTCACCTATTTCCCGTTCCTCTTCTTCAATTTCTTCGATTTTCTGATATTCTTCTATTTCGTCTTCTTCTTCTTCCTCTTCTTCTTCCTCTTCTTCTTCCTCTTCTTCTTCCTCTTCTTCTTCAGCTGGAGGAGCTGCACCACCGCCCCCACCAGAAGGAGGTGCTGCCGGTGTAGAAGCGGTGAAATTTGTTTTCTCGGTATTATTAACATTTCCGGAAGTATCATTAGCAATGAAAGTAAGATTATATTGTCCATCTGAAGGGATTGTAAATGAAATATTATATTTACTGCTGCTATTAGTTAAATTTAATCTCTGAACAGTTCCGCTTGGTAAAGTGATATTTACTCGGACAATATCAACACCAATATTATCGGTTACATTCGCCCCAATTTCAATCGTATTTCCGGTTGTAAACGATGAACCTGAAGATGGGATTAAGGCAAACACAGCTGGATTTATAAAATCAATAGCTGTAAAATTAGTTTTTTCTGTACTGTTAATATTGTTACTAGAATCATTAGCAAAGAAAGTAACATTATACAATCCAATCAAATTAGGAATGGTAAATGAAGTGTTGTACTTCTCTGTCGAACCTGCTTTTACTAAAGATAATTGAGTAACAGTAGTGTTAGGATATGTAACATTAGCATAAACAGTACTGACATTAACATCATCAGTAACATTAGCAGAGATTTCAATAACATTGGAAATGTTAAACACAGAATTGTTTACTGGGATTAAAGCGAATACTAAAGGATTGGTAACATCATTCACAGTGAAGTTATCATCAGCTGTTTGCTGATTATTACTAGTATCATTAGCCCACCAGGTAACATTGTATAATCCTGGAAGCAAAGTAGTAGTGAAAGTGAAGTTGTAAGTGCTACTGATATTAGAGACAATTTGGATTTCTATGGTCGTGTTAGGCAAAGTAACATTGGCTTTGACTGTACCTACAGCAACATCATCAGTTATGGTAGCATTACAGCTGACGATTTGGGAAATATTGGCGGGATCAGGAGTACAGATTAAAGGAATTATGTTTAGAGAATCAACATCTTGAACAGTAAAGTTTGTTTTCTCAGAACTGTTAATATTGTTACTAGAATCATTAGCGAAGAAAGTAACATTATACAATCCAATCAAATTAGGAATGGTAAATGAAGTGTTGTACTTGGCACCAGATACATTAACAAGAGTTAATTGTTGGACGGTGCCATTAGGGTAACTGATATTAACAGAAACATTAGCCACTTCAGCATTATCAGTAACATTAGCAGAGATTTCAATAACATTGGAAATGTTAAAGACGGAATTGTTTACTGGAATTAAAGCAAATACTAAAGGATTAATAGTATCATTACCAACAAAGAAAGTTGTTTCCGTACTGTTGATATTATTACTGGTATCATTAGCAAAGAAAGTAACATTGTATCTACCCAAATTATTTGGAATTGTAAAGGAATTGTTGTATTTATCTGTTAAACCAACTCGAGTTAAGTTAAGTTGTTGTGATGTGGAGTCAGGAAGAGTAATATTAGCGTAAACAAAAGATACATTGACATTATCAGTTACGTTAGCAGCTATTTCAATCAGATCAGAAACATTAAATTGTAAGCCATTTACTGGGATTAAGTCAAACACTTGCGGAAATATATTCTCATTCCCAAAAGGAGCAAACAATGAAAATGAAGAAACATTTCCTGAAGAAACAATGTTGTTTGTCGTATCTACTGTGGAACTAGAGACAACTTCCCAACTACCAGAAATTTCATTGTAATTGTAAATTCTTATACTATTTTCACTAATGTTAACAAGCTCACTATCAGTATAACTAAGATTGAAATCAATAAATCCATTTGCACTAGTATTAGTAATAGTAAGATAATCTGAAAGATTAATTTTTCCAGAAGGATCTGCTGGAGGGGTTGTGTTTACATCTATTGATATTCCTAAAAATGAAGATGTTGTGAGATTAGCATCTCCAAGAAGAATCATGTTTGATATTTTATTATCAGAAGAATAGGCATCAGCATAAATTTCTTCACTGTTGATAGCATTTACTTTATCGTTGGTGAATGTATTATTATTTGCAGAAGTACTTAAGAAAATACCATAAGCATTATTATCATTGGAAGTTGTAATAATGTTAGAACTTAAAGTATTATTGTTAGATCCTGACTCAAGCAAAATACCATAACCATTTACACCTGATGTTGTAATCACATTAGAAGAAAGATTATTAAATTTACAAAGCGAGATAAGACTGATTCCATAACCCGAGGAACCGGAAGTGGCTATGTTGTTTGAGACAAGCGTAGAGTTTGAAGAATCAAGAAGGAATATTCCATAGCCTTCGGTACCAGAAGTGTTAACATCATTAAAAGAGATCATCGTATTATTAGAATCAATAAACCAAATTCCACCATAGCTGAAAGAAACATTAGCAGATTCTATCGTGTTGTTAAAGATATTGGAGTTTAGTACCCCTGAAAATCTAATCCCATTAGTGAAATTATTTATTCCCGCAAAATTCTTAACAGTAACATTACTAAAACCAGTATTGTTAATTCCAAGCCCAGAGCCATTACTCACAATATTGAAACCATTGCCATCAAAAACAACATTATCAGCACCAATAGTAAAACAAGTGCCATTAACAGTAAGATTTTGTGTTAAAGTAGTTGAAGAAGTTATTGTTCCGCAAGTAACATCTTCAACTCCAAAAGGAGCGAATAAGGAAAATGAAGAAACATTTCCTGAAGAAACAACATTATTGGTGGTGTCCACCGTTGTATTAATTAGTTCTTCCCAAGCCTCAGAAGTGTCATTATAATGGTAAATTCTCACCGTACTTTCATCTACTCCAGAAACATCACTATCAGTATAACTCAAATTAAAGTCAATAAATCCATTAGCACTAGTATTAGTAATGGTTAGATAATCTGATAAGTTTAGTTTTCCAGAAGGATTTGCTGGTGGAGTAGTGTTTACATCTATTGATATTCCTTGGAAAGAATGTATAGTTATGTTCTCATTTCCTAAGAGAATCATGTTAGTGATTTCATTATCAGTAGAAGAGGCAGTAGAATATAATTCCTCACTACCAGTTGCATTTACTAAATCATTAGTGAAATTATTATTATCTGCATTATTCAAGTAAATACCATAAGCATTAGTATCGTTGAACGTTGTAATAATATTAGAAGAAAAAATATTTAAGTTTGAAAAAGATCTAAGATAAATTCCATACCCAGAACTTCCACTTGTAGTTATGTTATTATTTGTTAAATTAGAGTTTGAAGAAGTCACAAGATTGATTCCCCAACCATCACTTCCACTTGTAGTTATATTATTACTTGTTAAAGTATTAGAGTTTGAAGAAGAGCCAAGAGAGATCCCAGTCCCACTATTTCCACTTGTATTAATTGTATTGCTAGTTAAAGTATTAGAGTTTGAAGAAGTACCAAGATAGATTCCATGTCCACTACTTCCACCTGTGTTTATTGTATTATCTGTTAAAGTATTTGAGTTTGATGAAGTTTCAAGACCGATTCCCCACCCTCCACTTCCATTTGTAGTTATAGTATTACTTGTTAAAGTTGAGTTTGAAGAAAGCCAAAGATAGATTCCCAACCCATTACTTCCATTTGTAGTTATTGTATTACTTGTTAAATTATTATAGTCTGAAGAAGAGCCAAGATAGATTCCCAACCCACTATTTCCATTTGTATTAATTGTATTGTTGGTTAAAGTATTTAAGTTTGAAGAAGACACAAGATATATCCCATACCCAGAAGTTCCAATAGTGGTAATTGTATTATTTTCAATATTTCCATTTCCAGAATTATTAAAATAAATTGCATATTTACTATTTGTCGAAACATTACCTTCATAAATATTACAATTCTTTATTGTAACATTATCATAGCCATTATTATAAATTCCATAACCTAAAACACCTGCAGTAGAATAATTAATAGTATGACCAGCACAATCTAAAACAATATTATCAGCACCAATTGTGAAACAAGTACCAGTTGTGGTTAAGTTTTGTGTTAAAGTAGTTGAAGAAGTGATTGTCCCGCAAGTAACCAATTCATCTCCAAAAGGAGCATATAACGTGCCTGCAAAGTTCGTTAAGAACGATCCTGATAAAACAACATTATTGTTCACATCTACGCTGGATGAGCTGATAACAACCCAAGTGCCTAAAGTATCATTGTAACCGTAGAAGCGAATCGTACTTTCAGAAATATTAATAACATCATTATCAGTATAACTTAAGTTAAAATTGGCGGTTGGATTAAGTCCAACATTTTCTATGGTCAGATAATCAGACAAATTCTTTTTTCCAGCCGGATCGGCCGGAGGAGTAATGTTGACATCAATACTAACAGACTTTAATGAATTTGAGGTCATGTTTGGTCCACCCAAAAGAATCATGTTATTAATTTTGTTTCCAGTAGAGTCTACATCAGCATAAATTTCCACACCATTAGTAACATTAACTTTATCATTAGTAAATGTATTACTGTCTCCATTTTGTAAATAGATTCCGCGACCGCTGGTTCCAATCATGGTAATAACATTATTAAAAATATTACAATCAGCAGCATTCTGGAACCAAAAACCATAACTAAGAATACTAGTGCCATTAATAATAATATTATTCCCAATTATAGTAGTTCTATCTGAAGAGGTCCCAATACCACAGGCATTATTCCCGCCTTGAATAGTATTATTAAGAACAACATTATCATAACTAGAACTTGAAACCCCTACACCACAGCCACTCTGATTATTAAATATTTGATTATAAGCTACGGTATTGTTATGAGAAAATAAATACATTGAGATACCTGTTGCACCATTTAAACCACTGGTATTAATGGTATTAAAACTAATATTGTTATTTCCAACGTATTCAAGTACCACTCCCCTTCCAAAATTAACACGAGCTGCAATGATAGTATTATTAAATATCGTATGATTAGTATTTGTAGCTGAACTTTCGCTTAATAATATACCATCTGTAAAATTATTAATTCCAGCAAAGTTCTTAACAGATACATTACTAAATCCAGTTATATTAACACCATCACCACTACCATCACCAGTAATGGTGTAACCAGCACCATCAAGGACAATATTAGAAGCATTGATGGTAAAGCAAGTTCCGGTGGCAGTAAGATTTTGATTTAAAGTAGTTGAAGAAGTAATTGTTCCGCAAGTAACATTAGTAGGAGCAGTAATGATCAAATTATTGGAACAAACTTCTAGTCCATCTTCATAACCATCATTGGGGGATACACAGGCTGACCAATTATCGCCAACAGAAGTAAACAAACTAGGTAAAGTATCTGCAAGGCTTAGCTCACCTTGATTATTGTTTGAACTGATAAAACCATCTTTGTATTTGATTGTTAAATAATCATAATCAGCACCATTCCAAGACCAACCCGCAACATAAACATTACCTGATGAGTCAACATCAACACCA
>JAHJDQ010000003.1 GCA_018812355.1 Nanobdellota archaeon
ATTTTTAATTCAAAATATTTAATTTTATCATTTCTGTTTTAATTTTTTCTTAAATTTGTATTTTAAAAAGATTTAAATACGAATATGATTTGTTTAATTCTATGCTTAGTAAAAAAAAGAGTAGTAAAAAAAGAGATTTATTATCAGAAGAGAGAACAATTCTGGCGGAAGAAAGAACGTTAACTGCTAATATTCGGACAGTGTTAGCGTTTATTGCTTTATTGATTGTTATTGTTAAACTTGTTTGGACTGCTCCTTGGTGGCCGGTTGTGATTGCTTTGTTTTTATTATCTTTAGTGATTTTGGCTGAGGACTTTTATAAACTTGTTAAAACGAGAAGAAAAGAAAAAAATTTAAGAAACGAGACTGGGGTTTGAGAAGTTTTAATTGTATTCTATTAATCGTTTCTGTTGCTGTTTTTCTTTTAATAATTTACTTTGTTTTAATAATAAATTAATCTCAAAACCAAATTTTCTCTTAATCAACTCAGTTGCATACTTAAACATTAATTCTTGGGATGAAAATGAGAGCGGTTTCTCGTTTAAACTCTTTCTCGTTGCTTCACGGCAAACCCACACTCCTAGAGGAACGTTATATTCATTAGAAATAAATCTTAACGCTAAACAACTATTTTGTCGTTTATGATTAATCATTTTTTCAAGGATTCCTAAACGGCAAGCGTAATACCCGCCGGCTGTTTCTTCGGCATACTTTTTTCTGCCTGGATAGGGTTCATAATCTGTTGAGTAAAAGAAGCCTTTTTGGCTCCAAGGGTTAGGTTTTTTGTTGAGATACATTTCAAACAATTCATAACTCCACACTTCCGGAAGGAACATAATTAAGTAATAATTTCCCCAACCACCGCCAAAATAAAGTTGATAATCGCCAACGCTAAATTTTTTAACTTCTTCAATTAAATCCTTTCCCAGAGTATCATCAACTGCAGTAATGCTCCATCTTGTCGGAACAAGTTTACGATTCTTTTTTAATCCTAAATTAGCAGTAGAGATTAGTTTAGTTAAGGTATTTTCTTCAAAGCCTTTCTTGTAAAGATTGATTAAACCGGAAGCAGCTTTTAGATCAGTATCGGAAACAATTTTATCAACTCTCTGATCTATTTTTGTGTTGGAAGTGATTCTGGCTTTTCTGATCTCACTTGCAGGACCCCAAGGAGTAATTTCTTTTTCTGATTTTAATTGTAAACTAGGTGTTTTTTTTAAGCCAACTTCAACTTCAGCAGCTTGTTTAGCCATCCCAACTTCTTGAATAATATCTAAGAAACGGCCGCCTTTAAGGATTTCTTTAACACTCCATTTTGTTCTTGAGTTTACTAAACCATATCTTAAAGAAGCGATTTGGCCAATTTTGTAATTAGAGTTGCTCCATAGTTTAGGAGAATCGTATTGTTCCATTTCACCGCTAAATTGGGGGCTAAGCAGGCCGATATTAACTTTAGGATAACCATAACGGCCGATGAATGGAGCTGGAGCAGAGCCGAAGAAATCTTGCTTAAAATGCTGGTTTACTTTGAGGTAGGGGATCTGTTCAATATCTTTATACTTAACTCGTTTTATTTTCATCTTTGTAAGTAAAATTTATAATGTTTAAATGATTTTATCTTCTCATGAACGTATTATTCATCTGCAACCAAAATGAAAACCGGAGCAAAACAGCTCAGGAAATTTTTAAGGGTAGGTTCAATACTAAATCTGCAGGTTTATACAATCGAAAACCGGTTACGGAAAAACAACTTTCCTGGGCAGATACGGTTATTGTTATGGAAGAGGATCAACGTAATGAGATTGCCAAACGTTTTCCTAAGCAGTATATGCAAAAAAGGATTATTTCTTTAAATATTCCTGATGTTTACAATTATAATGATCATAAACTTATTAGCACTTTAAATTCTAAGATGCAGGAATATAAAGATTTACTCGCTTAGCCACTCCTCAAATTGTTGTTTTGCTTCTTCTTTTGTATTAAACATTTTTGTTTCTGCTACACCCATCTCAGGAACTCTTCTGGTAACTTTAAACTTTGCGCCATTATCACGAATTTCCATAATTGATACTTCCCATTTTTTATTTTCTTTCAACTCTTTCATTTTGATTTTACCTCCAATTGATCATATGGGCTTTTGACTTTCATCAGATCAGGAGAAGCCATATGCAAATAAATCATCGTTGTTTCTAAACTATCATGACCTAATAACGGCTGAACTTCAGTAACAGCATAACCGTTTTCAATCAAATGGGTGGCGAAGGAATGTCTTAAAGTATGCGGATGAACATTCTTATTTATGCTTGCTATTTTTGTAGCTTTTTTTATGATTAGGCGGATGCTTGAAGCGGTGTAATGTGAATTACCATTACCACAAAAAAGCCAGTCAGAATCATTTAAATGATTAATTCTGAGATGGTCTAACAGTTCTTCTTTTAATTTTAAAGCAAGAATGAATAATCTATCCTTGCCACCCTTACCATCTCTGACCCAACCATAGTTATCATTAAATTCAAAATCTTTTATTTTTAAATTAATTAGTTCTGAAACTCTCATTCCGGTGGCGTAAAGTAATTTAATCATTAATTGATGTTTAGGATTCTTAATTGAATCTAGTAATCTCTTTGTTTCATCTTGAGTTAGAAATGTTGGTAGTCTTTTTCTAATTCTAGCTTGAGCAATATTTATGGTTAATTTTTTCCCTAATACTTTTTCATAAAAGAATTTAATTGCATTTAGATTAACATTAATCGTACTATCTGATTTACCCCAAGTTCTTAACTGATCAAGATAATTTTGAACATCATTCTTATTTATTGCTCTTGGATCAAGGTGATAGATTTTAAGAAATTTATTGATACAGGTAATGTAAGTTTTAATCGTTTCTGGTCTTAATCCTCTTCTCAATCCCTCTTTTCTGATTAGTTCTGGTGCGTACATAATTCTTTGAAGAGGTACTTATTTATATTCTTTATCCGAGGTTGTCGAGTGGGATAGTGGGTATTTATAAAACAACTAACTGGACAATAGTTACGTTTTTTTTTGTTACGACCTCTCAGATTTTGCCGTTTCAGCCTCTCTTTGTCGCAAATATTGCATAATTCACATAACGAGTCAGGCTGGGTCATAACCTCATTCCTACAACATAATAACTTCTCAGCAAGTTAGCAACACTTCTCCCCTTTCTAACTCTTTCCATATTCATCCACACTTTCTTTAAGTTGTGTGCTATACTCACCAAATTTAAC
>JAHJDQ010000147.1 GCA_018812355.1 Nanobdellota archaeon
AGCCAACGAGCTTTTCTGTGTACCAAAAACCAAAATGGTTTTTGAGTATTTTGGGAGGTCCCGAAAAGAACAAAATCTTTTCGATACCTTTTTAAATAACCTTTCATAAATATTATAATAGGTAGATAGATGTTCTGATAGGATTATGAAAACTACGCAAGATATTAAAGTTCCGGAAAAGATTGTCGGCCAAGTAATCGGACAGGATGAAGCTGTTCATATCATCAAGAAAGCAGCTTTACAAAGAAGACATGTCTTATTAATCGGCGAACCGGGAACTGGTAAGTGTGTTGGTAAAGATACTTTAATCTCGACAACTGCAGGACCAATTAAAGCTGAGGAATTATTCAACAAACTTAGTGGTGATAAATCTGTGATTAGAGATGAAACTTATGCAACTCCTAATAAAAAAATGTTGGTCCATACACTCAACAAAAAAGGGAAAATAACTTCTCGAAGAATAATCCGCCTCTACCGAGGGAAGAGAAAAAAAGCCCTAAAAATAATTACCTTTTCTGGAGCTGAAGTAGTCATTTCAGGAGATCATCCCCTTCTCTCAGTAAAAGATAATCAAATTCAGTTCCTGCCAAGTGCAGAACTTTCCACAGGGGCTTGGGTTGGATTAGCAAGAAGATTAGAGTATCAACAAACGGGGGGGAAAGATAAAAACAAGGAAGAGTATTTTCAATATATCGGAAAAAATGGTGTTAAATCATTAAGGATTAAAGTACCTCAAAAAATTGACCAGAAACTAGCTTATTTTCTCGGCGTATATGTAGCAGAAGGACGGTGGCAGGGAAATATTAAGATTTATAATCAAAATAAAAAAATTCAACAACAAATAAAAAGTATTGTTAAAGATAAATTTTGTTATCCAGAAGAACAAATAGAATTGACACCTGATTATGTTTATCTCCGTAAATCAAGGTCATTAATAGAAATTCTTCATCAAAAATACCAGATACCAATTGAAACAACAAAACAATCAAGCAAAAAAATAATTCCAACAGAAATTTTTACGACAACTCTAGAAATTGCTGCTGCTTTTGTAAGTGGCTATATTGATGGTGATGGATATGTAAGTAAAACAAGAGGAGTGCATTGTACATCAGCAAGTAGAAGGCTTATCGAGCAATTACGCTTCTTATTGTTAAGATGGGGGGTTCAAAGCAGAATTAAGAAACAATTAAAATACGCTTCCAATACAGTAAAAAAACGAAAAGCAACTTACTTTACTTTATCTGTACAAGATAGTGTTAACATTAAAAAATTACAGAGTATTTTAACACTTAATATTCCTTATAAAGCTAAAAATTTTGATTCTTACATCACAAAAAGTCAGAATACAAATGTAGATATTATTCCAAATGTTGGACCACTTCTTTATCAGTTTAAAAAAGAGATTAAAGCAACATACAAAGATTTAAACTTGTATCATGCAACATTAGATAAAATAAGGAAAAATGAAAGACAAGCAAGTAGAAATCTAGTAAAAAGCTTAACTAAAAGACTAAGAGAAGTTGCTGACTCTAAAGTTAATTGCGTCTTTCCAGAACTAAAAAAATTAGAATTGTTAAGTAAGGCAGATGTTTTTTGGGATAGAATTAAAGATATTTCTTTTGTGGAAGAAGCTATGTATGATTTTGAAATCAAAGAGTTACATAATTATATTGTTAATGGTGGTTTGGTAGTTCACAATTCAATGTTAGGACTAGCTTTAGCCGAACTTCTTCCTAATTCGGAACTGAAAGATACTCTCGCTTTTCCCAATCCTAATGATGAAAATAAACCTTTAATCAAAACCGTTCCTGCTGGTACGGGAAGAGAAGAGGTCAAGAAACATCAACTAGATACGAAACAAGTGTTCAAGAATAATAATTTCTTATTGTTTATTGTGGCAATTCTAACGTTTATTGCACCATGGTGGATTAGAAGCCATTACAAATCAGATTTAATGTTTACAGCTTTCTTTTTAGGAGGAATGTTATTTTTAGCGGCGTTTGCAATCATGCTTAGTATGGGTCCAAGAATGTTCAGCCAAAGTAAAGTTGTTACCCCTAAGGTTATTGTTGATAATTTTGGTAATAAACAAGCCCCGTTCTTTGACGCAACGGGAGCACATGCGGGAGCGTTATTAGGAGATGTACTTCATGACCCCTTTCAATCAGGAGGATTAGGTACGCCGGCTAATCAAAGAGTAGTTGCGGGAATGATCCACAAAGCACATCGAGGAGTGTTATTAATTGACGAGATTGCTACTCTTCATCCGCGAACTCAACAGGAATTATTATCAGCATTACAGGAAAAAAAGTTTCCAATTACTGGACAATCAGAAAGATCAGCAGGAGCAATGGTTAGGACAGAAGCCGTTCCATGTGATTTTGTTTTAGTCGCAGCAGGTAATTTAGAAACGATCAAAAATACACATCCGGCGTTACGTTCACGAATCAGAGGTTATGGGTATGAAATTTATATGAACGAAACGATGCTCGATACAAAAGAAAACCGCATTAAAATTGCCCGGTTTGTGGCGCAGGAAGTAAAGAGAGAAGAAGGAAAAATACCTCATTTTGACTTAACAGGAATTAACGCGATTATCGAAGACGCGAAACGGAGAGCGAATCGGAAAGGGCATTTAACCTTACATTTACGTGGTTTAGGTGGGCTAGTAAGAGCAGCAGGCGATTTAGCGAAGGAGAAGAAAGCAAAATATGTTACTCGAGAACATGTTAAAGAGGCAAAAAAATTAGCTCGTCCACTAGAACAACAAATTGCTGATAAGTACATTGAACGCAAGAAAGAGTATGAAGTGATTATGATAGAAGGTTCAAGAGTTGGAAGAGTAAATGGACTGGCTGTAATTGGGGGAGGATCAGCGTATTCAGGAATTTTGCTGCCGATTGAGTCAGAAGTTACTCCAGGAGGGAAGAAGTCGGAGATTATTGCTACTGGTAAACTTGGAGAGATTGCTAAAGAAGCGGTGAAGAATGTTTCTGCTATCATCATGCATTATTTTGGCGAGGATATTAAAGAAACGAAAGATGTTTTTGTACAGTTCTTACAAACCTATGAAGGAGTTGAAGGAGATAGTGCTTCGATAGCAGTAGCAACGGCAATTATTTCAGCTCTGAAAGATATTCCTGTGAAGCAAGAAGTTGCGATGACCGGTTCATTATCGGTACGAGGAGAAGTTCTGCCGGTTGGTGGGGTTAGTTCTAAGGTTGAAGCGGCGATTGATACAGGAATTAAAATTATTATTGTTCCCAAATCTAATTTACAAGATATTGTTGTTGATCAGGCGAAGTTGAAGCAAGTTAAGATTATTCCGGTAGAAAGGATTGAAGAAGTTTTAGAACATGCTTTGGATTGGGGCAAGAAAAGGAAGTTGAAAGATATTATTGTTAATGGAAAGAAGAGATAGTTATTTCCGCAATCTAACAAAAAGCAATCACTCGCGAGAAAAGCCAACGAGCTTTTCTGTGCACCAAAAACCAAACTGGTTTTTGAGTGTTTTGGAAAATCCCGGAAATTTAAAAATTTCCGCAATCTTTAAAAACCACCAGCTAAATTAGCTTAAATATGGCCAGAACGCAAAGTCGATCAAAGAAAAAATCTTCTGGAGGAAGATATCATGCAGCAAGAAGTAAAAGGAAGTATGAACTGAAAGGGTTTGCTGCTAATACTAAACTAGGGGAATTGAAATCACGTTTAAAAAGAATTCTCGGTGGAAATAAAAAAAGATCATTATTATCGATAGGCGAAGTTAATGTTGCTGATAAGAAAGGAAAAGTAACCAAAATTAAAATTCTAACAGTTTTAGAAAACCCAGCAAATCCAAACTTAGTACGGCGTAATGTTATTACCAAAGGGGCGATTGTCAAGACTGATTTAGGTAAAGTGAGAATCACTTCCCGGCCTGGACAAGAAGGCGTAGTGAACGGTGTTTTGGTATAGTTTTGTCTAGTGTCAGAGCGCTTAATTCTGTAAAATTTTAGAGTTTTAGAGTGTGGTTTATAAACCCACTCACCCACTGGACAAGTGCGGGTAGAAATTATAAAGGAGTTCTTCTGCTAGGATTACTGAGGTGATAGCAATGATTGATTTAACAACCAAAACCATAAAGCAATTATTTGAGCAACAAGTCAGAGATTTAACATTAAGAACGAAAGAAGATTCATTCGACTACCAATTCAGTGGGGGGTGGTTATGATGACAATTAGAGAACGAGTGCTTTACTTGATACAAACCTATGATACTTATTCTAAGCAAACTTTTATCGATGAATTCGAGCCAGCACCAAACCTCTGTGTCTGATTAAAGTGAGGGCCCACCTTCCCCTTACTTTTTTCTTTTTCTTTAGATAGCTTTTTAAAGCAATTAAATGAATTAACCTTTATGGAAATCCTAACTAAAGCAGAATTAAGGTTAAGGTATGATGAAATTATTGAAAAGATAAAAGCAGGAGTAATTTTTATTCATCCTACTGATACCATTTATGGAATTAGTTGTAGTGCTTTAAACGAAAATTCTGTACAGAAAATTAGGGAATTGAAAGAACGGCCAGATAATTCCTTTTCGGTTTGGGTGCCATCATTAAATTGGATTGAAAGTAATTGTCAACTAGATAAAAAAGGAGAAGAATGGTTGAAAGAGCTTCCAGGACCGTACACTTTAATTTTAAAAATAAAAGAAAATAATGCTGTGGCCAAAAATGTTTCTATGAAAACAACTTTAGGAGTACGTTTGCCGGATCATTGGTTTAGTAAAGTGGTAAAAGATTTAGGAATTCCGATTGTAACTACTTCTGTCAATAAAGCAGGACAAATGTTTATGACGGATAAAGATAATCTTGATCCTGAAATAGAATGGGGAGTAAGTTTTCTGATTTATGATGGTGAAAAGAAGGGACGACCTTCTAAAATTGTCAATTTGGTTGAGGATAAAGTTGTTAAACGATAAGTCTTGCACCGTCAACAAAAATTCTGGGACTTTTGAAAACTTGATCGCCGTGGAAAATTGTGCGGATTTCGCCGCCGAACCAATAATTTGAGCCGATTCCAATATGAGCTGTACCTAAAACTTTCTCGTCCATTACTGTCGCGCCAATAAGAACAGCTCCCGGATTGATGCCAAGGCCGAGTTCGCCGACATGTCTTACTCGATAAGGATACTTTGCCCGATCTTCATATTTCTGAAAAGTTTTTTCTAATAACTCGGCGTACTTGCCTTCCATTTTAACAACACGGCCATCTTCAATGATTAATTTTAAGGGTTCGTCTAACAAAATTGCTCCCTCAATCGTTTTAATACTGCCGTCGATAACAACAACACCGTTAACTCCATAATATCCGCGAGGAGGGATATAAATCTCCCCAGCAGGCATATTTCCACCGAAACCATTCTCTTGGTACATACCAACATTAGCGATGGCTTCCATTCCAGAAACGTCAAACACTAAGTCTGTGCCAGCATCTGTTTTTACACGGATTTCTTTAGCTTTATCCCAAATCTTTTTAATGGCGAGGCCTTTCTTTTTAAGACGAGCATGATTAGTAGCAATTGCTTCCATAAATAAGTCAAAATGAGAAGTTTTGGCGTCGATTAATCCAGTTGTCGAAATGAAACGGTGCTGACGCTCTTGACAAAAACCACGGAAACTTTTCAAATCACCCATCCTTCCTAATTTATTGGAAACGCAAAGAATAACAATATTTTCCGGTTCTAAGTTTTGCAGAGCCCTAACCACATGCGAATCAGCATGCATAAAGCCTTTCTTAACATCTTGAAAAAGAATTTCGCTCTTGAAGCCTTTACTTTTAGCAGCTTGATAGAAACCGTAACCAAGAAGAGTAGATATTTGGCGGTCTTTAATTCCGTAATCAGAAATGATGAGAACATTCTCGTTCTTTGCTTTAAGACAGTTTTTGAGAATTTTAGTAAACTGAGAAGATTTCTTCTCTACTTTTTCCATTAACGATTGATCTAAGCCGAACATGTTTATTTCAGAAGGGAGTGTCTTTTAAAAGATTGCTGTTGTGGAGTGTTAGTTTTTCTTAATTTTAGCCACGAAAAACCTACGCTAAAACAAGAAACAGAGTTTCTGTTCCTGAAAAGCTAAGCTTTTCAGATATCAAAGATTCGCTAGTTTCTTTGTTGGCTCGATTTCTTTATTTTAGCCACGAAAAACCCCTCACTATCATTATCTTGGGGCCAGATTCTTAAGACGTGTTTAACTGAAGGATGATAATTTTTATTATTAAATTCCATTACAGGTGGAGAGGTTTTTAACCCAGATAGTTTTACAGGCATGATTTTAGCATTAGGAAATTTTTCTAATAACCAAGAGACAACGCCTTCATTCTCCTCCGGTTCTAAGGAACAAGTACTGTAAACTATTTCTCCGCCAGGTTTAAGATTATTAAAAGCATTTTCTAAGAGTTCTTTTTGCTGATGAGCAATCTTAGTAACCATTTTTGGATTCCAGATGCCGATGGTTTTTAGAGATTTTCTGATTGTTCCTGTTCCTGAACAAGGCGCGTCAACAAGAATTTTGTCAAATTGAAATTTATGGAAACGTTTACCGTGCATGATGGTAAGAATAGTATTAGTGATTAAACATCTTTGAATATTAACCCCTAAGGAAGACATTCTCGCGCCTTTATAGTCATTAGCAACAAGTAAACCTTGGTTTTTCATCATGGCAGCGATTTGAGTTGTTTTACTGCCAGGAGCAGCGCACATGTCGAGAATAACTTCTCCCGGTTGTGGTTTTAAGACTAAGGGTGGAATCATACTGGCTGCTTCTTGGACATAAATTTTTCCAGTGTGGTACTCTAACAAATTGCCGACATCTCTCCTTTCAGGATGTTCAATCCAGAAACCTTCTTTAGACCAAGG
>JAHJDQ010000148.1 GCA_018812355.1 Nanobdellota archaeon
CACTGTCCGTAAGACCTTGTGACCTCATACTATTTACAAATCTTTTTCCATGTGCAAATGGAACTCTTTTTTCTTCTGACATTTTAATCAACCCTCATATTTTTTATTAGTTTATTTAGTTCTGATTCACAACTTTCAATACCAGGTAAAATTCCTTCTCGTAAAGATGGTCTAATTTTATTATCAAGACCATTGTATGTGAAAAAATCAACCATCTCATTTCTTATTGCAGAATTCTTGTCGGAAAATTGCTTAAAATTAAAAAACTTAGAAACGCTTTTTTTGGCATGTTCCAACAATCTTCTTCTTAGGCATGTTTCGCTTCTTCCAACATACTTGACATAGAATTCGTCTTTCTCAAATTTTCCTAAAGTGTATACTCCAGGATGATTCTTCTTCACTTCTTTCCTTATTATTTCAGGTCGAAGTACATAATATTTTTTCTTATTCATTTTCTTAGCCTCCAGGTATCAGGTCTTATTGCCAAATCCTTTTTGCTTTTGTTTCAAATAAGTGCAGTACTATTTAAAGTTTTCTAAAGTTTCACCTCTATTTTAAACCTTTGATTAACCTTTGCTCAATTTAATATTAACTTTTAATTGTTTTTGGTGTTTTTTTTCTAAATTTAAGTTATTTCATGCCACTAAACTCTTATTACACCTAATTATATCAGCTAAGATCGAAAGATTTATATATAAATTGCTATCTCATATAGCTTAGGTGTTTAGATGAAAAAGATTGATGTGGTAGAATTATTCGCTGGTGTAGGTGGTTTTAGAATTGGTTTAGAAAATGCTTCAAAAAAATATAATGTTGTTTGGAGCAATCAATGGGAACCAGCTACAAAAAGCCAAGATGCCTCAGAAGTCTATGTAAAGAGATTTGGCGAAAAAAATCATTCTAATGAAGATATCTCAAAAGTTCATATTAAAGACATCCCAAAACACAATCTTCTAGTTGGAGGATTCCCCTGCCAAGATTATTCTGTTGCTAAAAGCTTATCTAGGTCAAAGGGAATAACTGGAAAGAAGGGTGTTTTGTGGTGGGAAATTCATCGCATTCTTAAAGATTCAAAATCAAAACCTGAATTTTGTTTATTAGAAAATGTTGATAGATTATTATCTTCTCCTGCAAGTCAAAGAGGAAGAGATTTTGCAATAATGCTTGCTTCATTATCAGATTTAGGATATATTGTTGAATGGAGAATTATCAATGCAGCAGATTATGGTATGCCTCAGCGAAGAAGAAGAGTTTTTCTGATGGGTTATCATAAAAATACATCTATTCATAAAAAGATTAAATCCGCCGACGTTAAAAATTGGGTTTTTAATGATGGTACTTTAGCTAAAGCATTGCCTGTTGATGAATCAAAATCCCAATTTTCTAATAATATTAAATTAGAGGGAGATTTAATCAAACTTTCTGAAAGTTTCAATAAAAATGGAACATTTAGTCCATTCCAAAACTGCGGAATTGTTATTGACAGAAAAGTTTTCACTTCAAAAGTTTCTCCCAATTATAACGGAAAAAGAACTACTATTAGGGATATTATAATCCCTGAAAAAGAAGTTGATGAAAAGTTTTTCATTGACAAAAAATCTTTAGAACGATGGCAATACCTCAAAGGATCAAAAAACGAAAAAAGATTCAATAAGACTAGAAATTTTTCATATACTTATACTGAGGGAGGAATGATTTTTCCAGATGCTTTAAACTCTCCTTCAAGAACAATAATTACTGGAGAGGGTGGATCAAGTCCTTCTAGATTTAAGCATGTAATTAAAACTGAAAGTGGAAAGTTAAGAAGATTAACTCCTCTAGAATTAGAAAGATTAAATCTGTTTCCAGACAATCATACTGCGGGTTGTACGGATATAAAAAGAGCTTTTTTTATGGGAAATGCACTTGTTACAGGAGTTATTGAAAGAATTGGTAAATCTTTAATTTCACAATTAGATTAATTATTTTCAATTTGTTCTTTTAGGTATTGTGCATTTAACCAAAAACAAGATTTTGTCATTGTTCTTCCATCTGGCAATTCATCAACATCATTCTTATCTTTTCCATGAGGTCTTACATGAGAAACATGATTATCTGATTTATTTGGAAGATTATTACAGGTGCTTTCTCCTTCTTGCCAAAATTTAACCCCTTCATTAATTATTTTTTGAGTAATATTCCAAACTTTTTCAGCTTCTTCTAAATCATTTTGAGGCATATTCCAAAAGAACGCTTTTTTGAATATAATTTCGCTTTCATCTTTATTCATTTGATATACAACAAAAAAGAATTTACTTTCTAATTGATTAAAAAAATCACTATCTTCCCATTCTTGCTCTGCAACTTCTTTAAAGATAAATTTTGGAAATGACATATCCTCTTTAGGAACGCCATTATGTTTTAATCTGATAATCTTTAGTGTTACTCCAGCTTTTTCAAATTCTTCAATCTTTTTAGCTTCAATTCCTATCATTCTTCGAGCAAGAGTTGCATAATAATTTTTTGCATCTTTATTTAATTCAAGATTCAATTTACTTTCAATCTCTTCAATTTTTAATCCTAAAAATGGTTTAAATCTATCATGCACAATCTCTTCAAAACTCTTAGTTTTAAGTTCACTAAAATCTTTGATTAACGGTTCAGAATCTTTAATCTGACTTAAGACAGATTTCATGTATTTCAGTTTAAAACTGAATGCTCTTTGCTTTGCAGGAATATCTCCCGATGAATATTTTCTTGGAGCTTCTTTATGTCCTTTCCTACATGCACCTAAGTAAAAAGTATCTCCCTCAGATAATTCATGTGCTTTTCCTTTTCTAACTTTATCAACAATCTTTTCCCAATCTTGTCTTATAATCTCTTTATCTTCTCCTTCTATTTTCCAGAGAGTTACATACTTAATCAAATAATCCAGAAAACTCTTTTCTGTTTCATATAAATATAAAACTAATAACAATAATTGATTTTTGCTTAAGAAATGAGACTTTTCCCAGATTTCATCAACTATTGTTTCGTAGTTGATTATATTTAGAACTAATCTCTCTTTTGGTGAACACTCTCCATTTTTCAATTTCTTAAGAGGTGTACTCTTTAATTCCATTCCTACTTCTTTAAAATCAGGTTCACTAGCTGAATTGTTATCAATTTCAAAATAATATTTTTCTAAAAACTGTCCAAATTTGCCTTTTACCTTAACAGCTAATGCCTCTTGAAAATCAACATCATGATGCATCGCTTCTCTTAAAGTCTGATCAACTAGCTTTTTTGCATAACTAACTATAGAATTAACATTACTCTTATCATATCTTGGTTTCACCGCTTCTGTCATATTTATTATCATATTGGTCAATATTATATAAAATTTCTTATTAAACTCTTAAGTCCCCCCAACTAAACTCTCGCTACGCTCGAAAACTATTAAACAATTAAATCTAAAAAACTACAGTGACAATGGAATCTCCGGCGAGAAAAATACTTCTCCGTTCGCTACGCTCACTACGACCCCGCTGCGCTCTCCCTTCGGTCGGGTCGGCTAACAGCAACTAAACGAGAAATGGCTCGGCTCGCCATTTCTCCAA
>JAHJDQ010000149.1 GCA_018812355.1 Nanobdellota archaeon
TCCCGGTTGTGGTTTTAAGACTAAGGGTGGAATCATACTGGCTGCTTCTTGGACATAAATTTTTCCAGTGTGGTACTCTAACAAATTGCCGACATCTCTCCTTTCAGGATGTTCAATCCAGAAACCTTCTTTAGACCAAGGAATAGGCGTTAATATCCAACCTTTCTTTTCGATAGAGGCTTTAGTTTCTTTTACAGTAGTTACTAAAGTATTAATTCTGATCGATCTTCTGAGGAAAGATAGAGAATATTCTTTGAATTGCTTCCAATCTGTTAAAGCGGAATATCTTTCGATAAAACCTGGCTTAAAGACAATTGTTTCAGTTGTGGGGATTGGGGTTGGCATTTTAGTTTTTTAAAATATTCTTTAACTCGTGTGGATTTTTAATTAACATCGTCTTGAAACCAAACTTCTTTGGCATAGTAACATCGTCATGTTGATGATCACCAATAACTAAACACTCTTTTGGGTTTAAATGATGTTTCTTAATTAAAACTTGCCAATATTCGTCTTTATACTTTTGACAATCTGCATCATCTTTGGAAAAAATAAAATCAACATTAATTTCATATTTATCAAAATAAAGTTTAATTGTTCTTCTCATGGAATTAGAAACGATTCCAATTATTTTATTATCTTTCTTTAATTTTTTAAAAATATTAACAATATTATCATGAAGAACATCTCTTATTTTAATTTCTTTTTCTAGAATTTCATAATATTCTTCTAATAATCCTAATTCCGCACATAAATCGCCAGTATCATAACGAGCAAATTTATTTTTAGTCAAACCTAATTCTTTTGCTTTTTCTAAAGGGTCAATCTTTAGCTTTTCTTTAATCATATCTAGAATTGGTTGATAAATTTCGACATAGATTTTAGTATCGATTAAAGTGTCATCAAAGTCGAAGAGGTAAGTTTTTACATTCATTACCTTAATTTAAGTAAAAACATATATAAATTAAACGGTCTTTACTATCTTATCTCAAAGAGGTGATTATGATGATTAATGTTGCAATTAACGGTTTCGGAAGAATTGGGAAGATGGTTCTCAGAGCCGGCTGGAACGATAAAAAGATTAATTTTATCGCGATTAATGATTTAACTGATACGAAAACTTTAGCTTATTTATTACAAAATGATTCTGCTCAGGGAAAATTTGCAGAGAAAGTTACTTTTACTAAAGATTCTTTAACGATCGGAAAGAAAAAGATTCCCGTCTTTACGGAGAAAGATCCAAGTAAGTTACCCTGGAAAAAACTTAAAGTTGATGTTGTAGTAGAGAGTACTGGTTTTTTTACCAAACCAGAAGGGGCAGCTTTACATTTGAAAGCGGGAGCAAAAAAAGTATTATTATCTGCGCCGTGCAAATGTGAACAGAAGGTTTGCCCAACAAACGTGAAAACTTTAGTAATGGGCGTAAATAATGGAGAATATAAAAAAAATAAACATCACATAATTTCTAATGCTTCCTGCACCACTAATTGTGTTGCGCCTTTACTAAAAATTATCCAGGATAATTTTGGAATTAAGAATTGTTTTTTCAGCACAATCCATGCCTATACTTCCACGCAAAGATTAGTGGACGGTCCGAACAAGAAATTAAGAAGATGTCGCGCCGCAGCGGTTAACATTATTCCTTCCACTACTGGAGCGGATGTTGCTACTGCAAAAGTTATTCCTAAACTAGTCGGTAAGATTAAAGGAATTGCTTTTAGAGTGCCAATTGTTGATGGTAGTGTCACTGATTTTAGTATCGAAACAGTAAAGTCAGTAACAGCAGAAAAAGTTAATCAACTGATTAAAAAAATGGCTCAGACTAAATTTAAAAACATTGTTGAGTATTCAGAGAAGGAATTGGTTTCTGATGACATCATTCATAATCCGCATTCGTCGATCTTTGATAGTAAATTAACACACGTACAAGGAAAAAATCATCTCAAACTAGTTTCTTGGTACGATAACGAATGGGGTTATAGTAGTCGGATGGTCGACATGATAAAATTCATTTCATAAGTTTTTTTATTTCTTTAATAAATTCTTTAACATCATCCTCTAATTCTTCAGTAAGAGCATGAAAAACAGTTTCATCATCAATCGAGCCGTACTCGTGGGCGAGAATGTTTCTCATCCCTTTAGCATTTTTTAATCTCTCAGATAATTTTTCAGAAATAATCTGGTTATCTTTTAAAATATTAAAAACACTTTTATCATCTTCTGGGTTTTTTAATCCTTTTTCTTTGACTATTAAAAAAGCTAAATCCACGATGGCTTCAATAATCTTTTCAAAATGTCTTTCGCAAGCCGATTTCACCATCGAACTTGTTTTATATTCATCAAAACCAGCAGGAAGAAAACTAATTAACTCCTCCAAAAAAATCTCTATTTCCTCAGTTTTATCTTTTATTCTCATATAACACTCGGTGTTTTTTTATGATTTCTTTTTTAATTTTTTCTGGTAAGACATTAAACACTTGAATATCAATTTTATCATTAACTCTTCCTGACACTCTTATTCTAAATAAAGTTGCTTCCCGCAAATTAATTTTACTAAACTTCACAGCAAGATCAAGATCTGATCGAAAAGTCAATTTATTCTCAACAAGAGAACCAAAAAGCAGAATCTGACTTATTTTTTTGGCTGACTTGTCTGCTAAAATAACTTCTCTTGCTTCTTCAATTAATTTTTTGTTTATTGAACTTTTCTTCAATTTAAACTCATCTTGAAAACGAGAACAATCTTTAATAAATTCAAATTTCAATCTAATATCTCGCGAGAGTCGATTCTTTTCTGATTGAGTTAAAGAAATCCCTCGCAGTTGTTTTTCAATTATTTTTAATTCTCTTTTTCCAAATATTTTCCGAGAAAGTTCATTTTTCTGTAAAAAATTTAATAAAGCCATAATAACCACCATTAAGGTTATAATAACCATTATAGTGGTTATATTTAAATCTTTCCTTAACTAAAATAAACTTTTGTCACTCCCCTTAGTTTGTTGACACGATTAATTAATTCTACTAAGTGTTCCAAATCTCGCGGAATAACTAAGAAGGAACATAAAGCATGATCTAAATCAATCAGTTTAGCTTTTGCTTCTTTGACTTCAAAACCGGCACGTGCAATTGTGTTTAACAAGTCGGCTAATAAACCACTTCGTTCTTTAGATTTAACATAAAATCGAATCTTTTGGTTAAAAACATTCTTCCATTGGACGGGAATCCAACGTTTTTCTTCCTTTAAAGCCATCCGACATCCTTCGTGATGAACAGAGATCATTCTTTTTTTGGTCATGATCCCAATAATTTTTTCTCCGGGGAGAGGCAGGCAACATTTAGCTAAAACACAAGCTGCTTTGGGAAAATCTTCCGATTCACACAAAATACCCAATTTCTCTTTAACCACTTCCCGAAACTGTCGGAAATGTAAGGCGGGAAGTTTTTCGTATTTCTTTAACGATTTCCTAATTCTTTGTCGTGCTTTAACAGACTTAACTATTTTTAACCAACCTCTACGCGGACGTTGACTTTTGTTAGTAACAATCTCGACAACATCACCTACATTAAGTAAATGTTTAATAGGGACAAATTTTCCGTTGACTCTAGCGCCGACAGTCTGGCTGCCGATATCTTCGTGGATGGCAAAAGCAAAATCTAAGATGCAAGCTCCAAGGGGTAATTCTTTCAAATCTCCTTTGGGAGTATAACAATAAATTTTATCTCCGAAAACGTCAACTTTGGCCGTCTCTAAAAATTCTTTATTCTCGCCTTTCTCTTGTAACTCTAATACTCCACGGAGCCAGGCAATCTTTTTTTCAAAGAATTGATCAGCTTTAATCCCTTTGTAACGCCAGTGGGCAGCTAAACCTTCTTCAGCAAATTCGTCCATCTCTTCTGTTCTGATTTGCACTTCAGCAATTTTTCCTGTAGGTAATTTAATTGCCGTATGCAAGGAACGGTAAAAGTTAGATTTAGGATTAGCAATGTAATCTTTTAACTTTCCTGGAACAGGAATGAACTTTTCGTGTAATAATCCGAGTAAGGTATAACAGTCAGTTATTTCTGGAACAATTACCCTTAATCCTAACAAATCATACTGTTCTTGTAAGCGTACTCCTCGTTGAGTCATCTTACGGTAAATACTGTAAATATGTTTTGGGCGTCCTTTAATTTTTAAAACGGGAACTTGGTTAGAAAAAGTTTCTTTCAACAAACTGATTGCTCTTTTACTTTCTGTTTCTCTTTGTTCACTGGACTCGGCTAAAAATGTAGCAATCTCGCGATATTTGCGAGGATTAAGATGACGAAAAGCGAGATTTTCTAATCTTACTCTGATTGGTTCCACCCCTAAACGATAGGCAAGTGGAGCGTAAATCTCGAGAACTTCTTGACAAATTCTGTTACGGTCTTTCTCAGGAAGAACGTCAATGCTTTCCAGATTGTCAAGTTTGTTGGCAAGTTTGATTAAAATAACTCGGACATCTTTTAAGGTGGCTAAGAGAATTTTTCTTAACGCTTCTGATTCTAAAGAAGTGTTTTTGAATTTAATTTTCTTAATCTCTTCCACTTCTTCAACCAGATTAAAAATTTCCTGTCCGAACAGTTGCAAAATTTGTTCTTTAGTAAGACCATAATGAAGAGAGCCGTGCAACAAACCAGCTAAGATAATTTCCGGAGAAGAGTGATTAGACATTAAAATATGCCCAACTCTTAAATGATGTTCATAAAAAGTATCGCCGGATAAACGATCCCTTACTTTAAGAATAGGTTGAACTAATTCTAAAGCTAGCTTAAACTTGTTAATAAACTCCTTTTTGTAACCGTAAGAATCAGCCAGCCCTAAAAAAGTTAATTTATCCATAAAAAGTGAAATGTTATCCTGTTTTAAAAAGATTTAGGGTTAAAGTTCTCA
>JAHJDQ010000150.1 GCA_018812355.1 Nanobdellota archaeon
AAATAATTAAAAAACAAAATAAAAAAATAAAAGAAATAAAACCAACAAAATAACCTAAAAAAACAAATAAAAACAAATAAAAAAATAACACTACTAAAATGCTCAAAGACTACTTTAAAATACCCCTGAAGGAAATCAGACGACGTAAACTTAGATCCTGGCTTACTCTTCTCGGCGTATTTATTGGCATCTCCGCAATTATTTCTTTAATCACGCTCGGACAAGGTTTAGAAAATGCGATTAGCAAACAGTTCGATGCTCTCGGTAAAGATAAACTGTTCATTATGCCTGCTGGTGGAATGTGGGGCATGGGCGCGGCCGAACAATTAAATGATGATGATTTAGAATTAATTAGCAGTAATTCCGGAATTAAACTTGCTACAGGAATGGGTTATGGTTATAGCCAGATGGAATATAATGATTTAGTTCATTACGGTTTTATTTCCGGTATCTCAACAGATCCTGACGAACGTGCTTTAGTGGGTGAGGCGCAGACCTGGGGTGTGGAAGAAGGGCGCATGCTCAGAGACGGAGATAAATACAAAGTTGTCCTTGGCTGGAGCCATACTCAGGATGATTTGTTTGAGAAAAGGGTTGAGGTTGGCAGTAAAATATTATTGCATGGACAGGAATTTAAAGTAGTCGGTTTTTTAGAAAAGATTGGCTCCCCTCCTGACGATGAGTCAGCGATTATTCCTTTTGAAGCTTATGAAGATGTCTTTGATGCTCATGATGAGATTGGTTTTATTATCGCCCAGACTAAATTGGGAGAAGATCCAGATAAAGTTGCTCAGGAGGTAGAGAAGGATTTAAGAGATGACCATGGTGTTGACGAGGGAGAAGAAGACTTTTCGATCCAAACTCCGCAGCAGTTTGCGGAAACTTTTAACGTTATCCTTAACATTGTCCAGATTGTTTTGATTGGTATTGCTAGTATTGCCCTTTTGGTCGGCGGCATTGGTATCATGAACACAATGTACACTACCGTCTTAGAACGAACTAAAGAAATTGGTATCATGAAAGCAATCGGCGCTAGAAACTCGCACATCTTACTTTTAGTTTTAGTAGAATCCGGGTTGTACGGTTTAGGCGGCGGACTTATCGGCATCATTATTGGGATTGGCTTTGCTAAATTGGTGGAATTAGCTTTTATTGTCGCTGTCGGCCCGGCTTTTTTAGCAATCGAGATTGATTGGCTCTTAGTTTTAGGAACATTATTATTTTCCTTTTTAATCGGCTGTCTCTCTGGCATTGCGCCAGCGAGAAGAGCATCTAAACTGAATCCAGTAGATTCGTTGAGGTATGAATAAATGATTTTTAAAGATAGGTTTGCTGCAGGAAAATTATTGGCAGAAAAGTTGATTGAGCATAAAAGTAAAGAAAATACTCTTATCTTAGCTATTCCTCGGGGCGGATTAGAAACAGGATTTAGTTTAGCTAAAGAATTAAATTTACCTTTAGATGTTGTCTTGACCAAAAAAATTGGTTTTCCAGGAAATCCCGAATATGCGATTGGGGCAGTTAGTCTAAAAAGCGAAATTATCTTTGAAAGTTTAATTACAACAGGACAAGTTTCACGACAATATATCGATGAAGAAATAAAAAAAATAAGGAAAAAATTAAAGATGAAATATTATCATTATCGTGAAAATAGAGATCCTTTAGATTTAAAAAACAAACTTGTCATTCTTACTGATGATGGCGCGGCTACGGGCAGAACTTTATTGGCGGCGATTAAGTTAGTTAAACAAGAAAAAGTTAAGAAAATTATTGTTGCTATCCCCGTCAGCCATCCAGAAACAGTTAAAAAATTGAAGGAGAAAGCGGAAGTGGTTTGTTTGGAAACTCCGCGAGATTTTTTTGCCGTCGGCCAATTTTATGAACATTTTAATCAAGTAAATGATAAGGAAGCGATTAAATTATTAAAAGAAGCAAATAAAAACAATTAAATAACATCAAAAACATCATTAAACAAAGAACGAAAGAAAATGAAACATCAACAACCCAAAACTAAACACACTAAAAAAACTCTTATCCAACTTAAAGATGTCTGGAAAACATATTACATGGGTAAGATCTCTTTAGACGTACTTAAAGGCCTCAATCTGAAAATTGACCAAGGTGAGTTTGTCGTGATTGTTGGCCCATCAGGATCAGGTAAAAGCACCATGATGAATATGGTCGGCGTTCTCGATACTCCTACAAAGGGCCAGATTCTTTTAGATGGTATTGATATATCTACCCTTTCCGAATCAGATTTAGCTCAATTAAGAGGAAAAAAAGTAGGTTTTGTTTTTCAACAATTCAATTTAATTCCCACTTTAACCGCTTTAGAAAATGTTATCCTGCCGACTATTTTTCAGAACATGCCAGAAAAGGAAAGATTAGAAAGAGGGGAAAAACTGCTCAGTACGTTTGGTTTAGGAGATCGGATGCATCATAAACCGAATGAATTATCCGGTGGACAGCAGCAGAGAGTAGCCATCGCCCGTGCTTTAGTTAACGATCCTGAGATTATTCTTGCTGACGAACCGACAGGAAATCTTGACTCAATTTCCGGAAAACAGGTCATGGCTATGCTTGCTCGTTTACATACGGAAGAAAAAAAGACGATTATCCTCGTCACACACGACACAGATTTGGTTAAATATTCAGAAAAAACCGTTTATCTCAAAGATGGACTAATTGAAAAAATTAAGACTAATCATGGTCGAAAATTACTTTCTAATAAGTAAGTTTAAGATATATCTGTTAAACTATCTAAATGTTTATATATAATTTCTGGGAAAAATACAGGAAGAGGGTGATATTTATGGAACAAAAACAAATTGATGAAATTGAAGGTTCTTACAAGGGTGAAGAGTTTATTGATGAAGAGGATTTACTCAATCACGGTATTGAGTTGGATGAGGTCAAAATCGAACCAGCCAAAGCTAAACGCGGTCGGCCTAAGAAATCTTCTAAAACGGTAGATATGAAAGCTGAAGAGCCAAAAGAAGAAATGACAGACAATTTTGATGAAGTTAAAGTAGTCCCAATTACAGAAGAACCGAAACCAGATCCAGCGAAAGAGCCTACTCCTGGTCCAGCTTATAATCCTTGGGATGATGAAGAGGAGAAAACTTCTAGTGGATCATCTACCTGGAAAGCGATTAGTGGAATTTTAGTCATTTTGCTGATTATTTCTATTTTTACGCAAGGATTTAACTTTGCTGATGGTGCGGGAGTAACCGGAGCAGCAACTGCAGAATTATCATTATCAGAAGCAGAAGAGCAAGCTCTGACTTATGTCAACACAAACTTACTTCAACCGCCTTTTACTGCCGAATTAGAAAGTTCAGAAGATGTTGGTAGCATGTACAAAATTACTTTATCTGTTGCCGGCCAAGAAATTGATTCTTATTTAACAAAAGACGGCGAATTATTTTTCCCGCAGGGTTTTGATACCAGTGAAAGTTTAGACGACTTAACTGCTCCAACTACTGAAACAACTAGACTTGACGTTTCCACAGATGACGATGCTGTCAAAGGAAATCCTGACGCTACCGTTACAATAGTGGAATTTAGCGAATTTCAATGTCCTTTCTGTGCAAAATTTTTCCAAGAAACTTATCCTTTGATTATCAAAAACTATGTCGATACTGGAAAAGTCAACTATGTTTTTAGAGACTTTCCTTTAGACTTTCATCAAAATGCCCAAAAAGCAGCAGAAGCCGCTGAATGTGCTGGTGAACAAGACAAGTATTACGAAATGCACGACTATTTATTCACAAACCAAGATTATCTGGAAGTTGAAAATTTAAAAGGTTATGCTAAAGATTTAGGATTAGATACTACTGAATTTAATGATTGTTTAGATAGCGGAGAGATGGAAGATGAAGTAAAAGCTGATCTAGCGGAAGGTAAGACTTACGGCGTTTCTGGTACTCCTGCTTTCTTTATTAATGGTAAGATGATTAGTGGAGCTCAACCTTACTCTGTTTTCACTACAGAAATTGAAGCAGCTTTAGCTGAAGATAATTCTGAATCCGTTGTTGAAGGAAATCTTGAAGAAGCACAGGAAGAAGTTACCGAAGAATTAGAAGAACCAGAAGTTGTCATTCCCTCCGGTAAAACACAAGAGTTTACTGTTAATGCCAAACGTTGGTTGTTTAGTCCGAACGAATTTACGGTTAATAAGGGCGATACGGTTAAACTAACTATTACAGCAAGCGATTTAGCCTTTACTTTTGCTGTTCCTGATTTAGGAGTTAGCGAAGAAGTTTCCGGTACAACCATAGTTGAGTTTACCGCTAGTCAAGCCGGCTCATTTGAATTTAAATGTGCTAGCTGTGAAGCCTGGCGAGGAATGACCGGAACTTTGGTTGTGGAATAGATATACGCTAAATTAGTGGGCGCCCTTCGGTGAGTAGCCTTTACTAAATGTGCGATCTGTAAGCCGAGGATGGCGAATAACGCCATGATGACCGAGGCGCAGTAGGGTGGTTCACCCTGGCCCCCACTAATTACAGTTAATTTAATACGTCCAAATAAGGGAAACCTTTTTAATTCCCTTTCTTTTTCTTTTCTTATTATGAAGCAGAAAAAAAAAGAACGGTTGACGAAAACTTTAATGATTGCTTTCTTACTATTGGTAGCATTAGGCTTTATGGTGCCTGGATTTCTTGATTTGGGAGATGAACAACAACAATATGTTGAACCACGTATTTGTCAGGCAGATGCTGATTGTTATTTGATGTGCGGTGAGAATAGTGATGAACCAGTAACAGTTTTTTGTAACAGTAATCTCTGCCAACAAAATGCTTGTAATCAAGATTCTTCTTTTCCTTACCAAGCTGAACCACTTACTTTCGAATTAACTATCTCCGGCTTGAATCAATCATTGAGTGTTAACGATATTTTTATTAAAAGTAACCGTAATCAAGTTCAAGTTTATACTTCTGGCTTATCTTTAGACGGTATTTTAAAAAAATATAACTATAATTTTCCTGCTAAAATGAATTTAAGCATTAACGGCGATGAATCTGGTTATTATGGCAGTTATGTTCCCCAAGAAGGGGATCAGATTAAGATTACTATTGAATCCATCAACTAAATCTTTATAAATTTCTTCTTATCAATCATTAACTTATTATCAATAAACCCCTGATTGAAGATGAGTAAAACACTTACTGAGAAAATAATTAAGAACCATCTGGTTGCCGGAAGCTTACAACAAGGCACAGAAGTTGCTTTAAGAATTGACCAAACTTTAACCCAAGATGCTACTGGAACGATGGCTTGTTTACAGTTTGAAGCCCTTGGCCTAGACAAAGTTAAAACTAAACTTTCGGTGAGTTATGTTGACCATAATACTCTTCAAACCAGTTCTGAGAATGCTGACGATCACCAATTCTTACAAACTTTTGCGGCTAAGTATGGGATTCAATTTTCTAAACCAGGAAATGGGATTTGCCATCAAGTACATCTGGAGAGATTTGCTCTACCTGGAGAAACTTTACTTGGATCGGATAGTCATACTCCTACTGCTGGCGGTTTAGGCGTCTTAGCGATTGGCGCTGGCGGTTTAGATGTTGCTGTCGCGATGGCCGGCGGTGCGTTCCATTTAACTATGCCCAAAATTTTTGGAGTAAAATTAAACGGAAGATTAAATCCTTGGATTTCTGCTAAAGACGTTATTCTTGAACTTTTAGGAAAATTAGGAGTTGATGGTGGTGTGGGAAAAATATTTGAGTATTTTGGCGAAGGGGTAAAAACTTTAACTGTTCCGGAAAGAGCAACAATCACCAATATGGGCGCAGAATTAGGGGCAACAAGTTCAATCTTTCCAAGTGACCACATTACAAAAAAATTTATGGCAAGTCAGAACCGAGCAGAGTATTGGCAAGAGTTAAGTGCTGCTGAGGATGCTGTCTATGATCAAGTGATTGAAATTGATTTAAATAATATCGAACCAATGCTTGCTCAACCGCACAGTCCTGGAAATGTTTGTAAAGTAACCGCAGTTGCCGGTTTAAAAATAAATCAGGTTTGTCTAGGTTCCTGCACCAATTCTTCTTACCAAGATTTGATGATTGTTGCCAAAACTCTTCAAGGCAAGAAAGTTTCTCCCGGAGTCAGTTTAGTTATTTCTCCCGGTTCAAAGCAAGTTTATGAAAGTATTGTTCAGAACGGAGCTTTAAACGATTTGATTAAAGCAGGAGCAAGAATTTTAGAATGTGCTTGTGGTCCCTGTATTGGGATGGGTCAAGCTCCCAACACTAATGCTATTTCTTTAAGAACATTTAACCGAAATTTTTATGGACGGTCAGGGACTAATTCTGCCCAAATTTATTTGGTTAGTCCAGAAACGGCGGTTGCTTCTGCTCTTTATGGAGTTATTACTGACCCTCGTCAATTAGGAGAATCTCCCCCGATTAATACTCCAGAAACTTTTATTTTTAGTGACAGTTTACTTTTGCTTCCCGCAGAAAATCCTGCTGAAGTGGAGATTATCCGTGGTCCTAATATTAAACCTTTACCCTTAAATAAATCTTTGTCTAATCATCTGTTGGGAGAAGTGTTACTAAAAGTTGAAGATGATATCACTACTGATCATATTATGCCGGCTGGTGCAAAAATCTTGCCTTTAAGAAGTAACATTCCGGCAATTAGTGAGTATGTTTTTGAGCGTGTTGATCCAGAATTTGTTCTTCGAGCGAAAGCGAAAAATGGCGGGTTTATTATTGGGGGAGAAAATTATGGCCAAGGCTCCAGTCGAGAACATGCTGCTTTAGCTCCGATGTATTTAGGGATTAAAGCAATCATTGCTAAAAGTTTTGCTCGTATCCATCGTGCTAATTTAATTAATTTTGGAATTTTACCTCTGGAATTTTTAGACAAAAATGATTACACTAGGATTGAGCAAGGAGATCAGATCGAATTAGTTAATGTCCGAGAATTACTTGAACAAAAAAATAGTTTATTAGAAGTTAAAAATAAAACGCAAGGGATTACATTTAAAGTTAAACATAATTTAAGTGATCGATTAATAATGATCATCCTAGCCGGAGGGCTGTTAAACTACATTAAAAGAGGTGAAAAAAATGAACTTTGATTTTCTTCAGATTCCTGAAGCAGGAGAAAAAATTACCATGAGTGATGGTAAATTAATTGTTCCGTCTAATCCTTTGATTGGATTGATTATTGGCGATGGTATTGGTCCTGATATTAGTAGGGTGGGACAAAAAGTGATTGATGCTGCTGTTAAAAAAGCCTACACCAATCAAAGAAAAATTGTTTGGTGTGAATTGCCTGCAGGAGAATCTGCTTTACAACAATATGACACTATTTTACCTGAAGATACGCTTACCTTTCTCCAGAATTATCTAGTAGCGATCAAAGGGCCTTTAACCACTCCAGTCGGGAGCGGCACCAGAAGTTTAAATGTAACTTTAAGACAGAAACTAGACTTATATTCTTGTGTCCGTCCGGTAAAATATTTTCCGGGAGTACCTAGCCCAATGGTCTCTCCACAAAAATTAGATGTTATTATTTTTCGAGAGAATACAGAAGACCTTTACATGGGCATTGAGTGGAAAGAAGGAACTTTAGCTGCCCAAAAAATAATTTCTTTCTTAAAAACAGAGATGGGAGTAACGATTAGAGCAGATTCTGGCGTCGGCATAAAACCGATTAGTAAATTTGCTACCCAACGGTTGGTTAAATCTGCAATTGAGTATGCCCTCAAAAATAATCGCCGCTCGCTAACTTTAGTTCATAAAGGTAATATCATGAAATTTACTGAAGGTGCTTTTAAAGAATGGGGTTATGAAATTGCTCGGGAATATCCAGAATTAATTACGGAAGAAGAATTGTATCACAAGTATAATGGAACAGTCCCTGCTGGAAAAATTATCCTTAAAGACCGCATTGCTGATTCTATGTTCCAACAATTACTGTTGCGCCCAGAAGAATATGACCTTCTTGTCGCACCAAATCTTAATGGAGATTATCTTTCTGATGCCTGCGCGGCCCAAGTTGGCGGCTTAGGGATTGCTCCTGGAGCGAACATTAATTATGAAAGTGGTCATGCTTTGTTCGAAGCTACGCATGGCTCAGCGCCAAAATATACTGGGATGGATAAAGTCAATCCTGGTTCATTTATTTTATCTGGAGTAATGATGTTAGACTATTTGGGTTGGCATGAGGCAGCTCAATTAATTGTTAAAAGTTTTAGCACAATCATAACCCAAAAGACAGTAACCTACGATTTAGCACGCCAGATGGCCGGAGCAAAATTGTTAAAATGTTCAGAGTTTGGCGAAGCAATTATAAATAATATGTCTTGATTATAATGTTGGAGGTAAATTTGTGATTTTAAATAAAACAATTATTCATTTCAGAAAAAAAATTGCTGGACTGGCTGGCTTAAATGAAACAGAAATACAACTCTTGCTGACACCAAACCACATTCATAAAGCAGAACTAGAAGTTAATGGTAAAACTTATCCTGCTTTTAGGGTTCAACATAATAATGCCAGAGGACCGTATAAAGGCGGGATTAGATTTCATCCCCAAGTTAATGAAGATGAAGTTAAAGCCTTAGCCTTCTGGATGTCTTTAAAGACGGCCGTTGCTGATCTTCCTTTAGGTGGAAGTAAAGGTGGCGTTACTGTAAATCCTAAAGAATTACCTATTGAAGAATTAGAAGAGTTAAGTCGATCTTATATCCGCGCTTTTTATCAACATTTAGGTTCAGCTCAAGATATTCCTGCTCCTGACGTTTATACTACTCCTCAGATAATGAGCTGGATGCTTGATGAGTACGAAAAGTTAACTGGTAAAAAAGATCCGGGAATGATTACTGGTAAACCATTAGAAAACGGTGGTTCTTTAGTTAGAGATATTGCTACTGCTCTTGGTGGAGTTTATGTTTTAGAAGAAGCAATCCAAAAATTATCTTTATCAGGAAAAAGAGTTGCCATTCAGGGTTTTGGCAATGCCGGAATGAATATAGCTAAACTACTTTTTGACCAAGGCTACAAAATTTTAGCCGTTTCTGATTCAAAAGGTGGCGTTTATAATGAAAAAGGCTTAGATCCTTATCAAGCGGAAAACATTAAGAAAGCAGGAGGTCTATTAGGTTGTTATTGTTTAGGTAGTGTTTGTTCAATTAAAGATGTTCCTTCTGAGGGTTTCTGTCGTGGAATTACTAATGAAGAATTATTGGAATTACCGGTAGACATTTTAATTCCTTCTGCTTTAAGTAATCAAATTACTGTTGAAAATGCTGCTAACATCAAAGCAAAAATCATTTTAGAATTAGCTAACGGTCCGACCACTCCTGAAGCTGATCAAATTTTGCACACAAATAATATTTTAGTACTGCCCGATATCCTCGCCAATGCTGGCGGAGTTACCGTTTCTTGTTTTGAATGGCAGCAGAATCTTGCCAACGAAAAATGGGATGAACAAACAATTAAACAAAAGTTAAAAGATAAATTAGTGACAGCTTTTAATCAAATCTGGACTGAGTATGATCAGAACGAACACGATTTCCGAACCAATACTTACATCTTAGCGATAAAAAAGATTCTCGCTGCAGAGAAGTTAAAAGGCAGATTATAGAATGTATTAAGTTAGTGGGTGCCCTTTTGTGAGTAGCTTTTTCTAATTGAGCGAAATGTAAGCCGAGGATCGTGAAACGATAATAACCGAGGCGCAGAAGAAATTTCACTCTGGCCCCCACTAACTAAGAAATTTAATCACAAATTTAAGGAAAAGTTTATTTACTTTTTCTTTTTTTATTTACTTTGGTGGTTTAAAATGAAAAAAATGTTATTACTATTTGTTTTAGTTCTAGCTGTTTTTTTAGTTGGTTGTAAAACTATAGTTGAAGAAGCGATGGAACAACAAATTGAAGCAGAATCAGGTGGCAATGCCGATGTTGATTTTGATGATGGTTCGATGCACATTGAAACTGATGAGGGTGAAGTAGATATAGAATATTCTGGAACTAATAATGGTGAGTGGTGTCAAGAGGGAGCAGAATGGAAAATGACTGCTAATACTGATGAAGGTGCTACTAATGCCCAATGGATGATTGAAGGATTAATCAATTCAGGTGAATACTTCGGACTATGTCATGTTGTTTATACTGCTGAAGGACCTGAAGGAGAAGAAGCCAGAATGGACTACTATTTCAGTGAAGACGGAGAAACGGGCTACTTTGAAATGAACATTGATGGTCAAGTGTTTAAGCAGGAATGGAATAGATAATTTTTTTTCTTTTTCTTTTTACCGTAAAGCATAAAAACCCCTCCTAATTATAACTTAAAATATGCTACGAACACACACTTGTGGAGAATTATCGAAGAACGATGCTGGTAAGAAGATTACTTTAGCCGGCTGGGTTGATTCAGCCAGAATTTCTGGAAAAATTGGTTTTTTAGATTTAAGAGATCGTTATGGTAAGACGCAAGTTTTTCTCAACAAAGATCTTGCCAATGAATTTAGAAACTTAAACAAAGAAGATATCTTGCAAGTTGAGGGAGAAGTTAAAACCCGTCCACCACAACAAGTGAAAGAACTAGGAACTGGAGAGATTGAAGTTTCTGCTACTAAAATTATCCTACTTAAAAAAATACCACCATTACCTTTAGATTTAGGTGATGAAATCACTTCTTCAGAAGAAACGAGGATGAAGTTTCGTTATCTTGATTTAAGACGACCAGAAGTGAAAGACGCTTTAATCATTCGTCACAAATTAACGATGGCGATTAGAAAGTTTATGGACCAAGAGAATTTTTTAGAAATTGAAACACCTTTTATGGCTAAATCTACTCCAGAAGGTTCACGAGATTATATTGTTCCCTCACGAAACTTCCCTGGACAGTTTTACGCTCTCCCCCAATCCCCGCAAATTTATAAACAATTGTTAATGGTCGGTGGGATGGACAAATATTTTCAAATTGTCCGTTGTTTCAGAGATGAAGACTTAAGAGCAGACCGTCAACCAGAATTTACGCAGTTAGATATTGAAATGTCCTTTGTTGAAGAAGAAGACGTTTATACTACGATGGAAAAATTAATGCAGTATATCTTTAAAGAAGTTTTAAATCAAGATATTGCTATTCCTTTTCCACGTCTGACTTATGATCAAGTGATGGAAAAATATAAATCTGATCAGCCGGATACTAGAGAAGAAACGGGATTAAAATATTCTTTTTTATGGGTTACTGAATTTCCTATGTTTGAGTTTAGTAATGAAGCTAACCGTTACATTGCCATGCATCATCCTTTCACTTCTCCTAAGATGGAAGACATGAAATATATTCATAATGATAAAGATAAAGTTCGCTCCAGAGCTTACGATTTAGTATTAAATGGAAGTGAAATTGGCGGAGGTTCAATTAGGATTTCTGATGAAGCTGTCCAGAAAGAAGTCTTCACTGCAATTGGCTTGTCAGAGAAAGAAGCTGAGAAGAAATTCGGTTGTTTACTTAATGCTTTAAAGTATGCTCCTCCGCATGGTGGATTAGCTTTCGGCTTAGACAGATGGGCGATGATTATGGCTGGTAAAAATTCCATTCGAGATGTAATTGCTTTCCCTAAGAATAAGGATGCTCGTTGTTTAATGATGGACGCTCCTTCTGAAGTTTCTGGCGAACAACTTGATGAAGTTGGCTTGAAGTTGAAGTAATGTTTCTTTTATTGAAAATTATCTAAGGCGATAATTTTTAATCCCAAAAAAGTGTGATAAAATCACTCTATATTTTTGATTAACGCTTTTTTGTTAGTTATTTTGTAGTTTGTATATTGATATAAATGATTGTTTGTTAGTGATTAAGATGAACCAATTACAAGAAAGATTTGTCGAAGCCCTCGCTAGTGGACCATTATTTTTTCAAGACGGTCTTTATTTGAAAGATGGCCGACCCGTACCCTGTTTTAATAATTTTGGCAAGTTTGGTACGGGCAGAAAAGCTCGTTTGCTAGGGCAGATTTTTGCTGATATCTTAGTTAATCATTCTCCAATCCCAATTAGTAATGTTGACGCTCTTTTTGGCCCTTCCTACAAAGGTAGCTTAGTTGTTGGAGCAACCGCCTACACTTTAGATGAAAGATATGGGATGGAGATACCTTTTGATTATGATCGTAAAGAAGTCAAAGTGCACGGCGACGCTTCTGGGCAGGAAGCAAGATTAGTAACTAATAGCTTTCCCAATCCCGCAAGAATTACTTTTATTGATGATGTCATGGTTTCTGGAGGAACTAAGTATGATGGTTTAGATAAGATCAATGCTGAAGCAGAAAGAATAGATGCTCAGTGGTCTGTGAAAAGCTTGTTAGTTGGAGTTGATTGGCAATTTACTACACCTGTTTATGATCACGATGTTCCATCAGGATTATCAGATCAAGAATTAACCCTCTGGAAACGAAAACATGTCTTAGAAGAAAAGGGAGAACCAGCAACAACTTCTTTTTCCGAAAGAACAGGAATTCCTGTTAATTCTATCGTCACTTTAAGAGAAGCTGTTGATTATCTTCATCAGAAAAGAATCTCTGTCTTAATTAATGGAGAAAGAAAACTTATTGACACTCAAGTTAAAGATAACTTTGATCAATGTATGGAAATGTATGGGATAAATTAAAAAAATTGAGGTAAAAAAAATATGGTACAATTAACAGATAAAGAACAAGAAGCAAGAAGTAGAATTTGTTTAGCATTAGATGTACCTACTGTAGAAGAAGGTTTAGAAATGGCCAGAGAGTTAACAGATTTTGTTGGCACTGTTAAAGTAAATAGTTTATTTACAGTAGCTGCTTTTGAAGGTGTTGATATTGTTAGAGCAATTTATGACAGTGGAGGGAATGCTTTCTTAGATCTTAAATTCCACGATACACCAAATACAGTCCTTAATTATGCCAGAGCAGCAGCCGTTCCCGGTGTCTACTTATTTAATGTTCATATTGCTGGTGGGGAAAAAATGTGTAAAAAAGCAGTTGAAGGTGCTTATGAAGGTGCTCAGGCAAAGAGAATAGAAAGACCATCAGTAATTGGGGTAACTGTTTTAACCAGTTTAAATGATGATTTAAAAGAGCAAAGTCTTGGAATAGCCTATGATGATTTAGTCAGAAGAAGAACAGAACTAGCTCGGTCTTGGGGATTAGATGGAGTAGTCTGCGCAGCCAGTAAAGCAGGAGCTTTAGAAGAAGAATTTGGAAGTGACTTTACTTATGTCACGCCCGGAATTAAGTGGGCCGGAGTACAAAGAGAAGGGCAGAAGCAATTGTATACTCCTGATCGGGCAGTGCAAGATTGTAGCAGTTCAATACTAGTGATTGGAGGAGCAATAGCTAAAGCAGGAAATGTTTATGATAAGAATGATCCTAAAAAATTACTACAAAGAGGAACTGCTGATGATAGAAGAAACACGGCTTACGCAATAGTACAAGCGATGGCTCAACATCTTTAATTTTTATGATTTTAACTTCAACTCAACCTGAACTCTTCTTAACGTTTATATATTACTAGACTATTCTTAGTAACGGTGATGTCAAAATGGCTTTAAAAAATCAATGGAAAACAATCAAAGAGAACTGGGTTATTGCTGTAATCCTCTTGTTAGTAGTTATGGTACCTTTATTCTCTGGTAGTGGAGTTAGTTCCTTTTCCAAGAGTGTTGGTTATGGAATCCCCATGATGGAAACATCTGAAATGGCCATGGCTAGTGATAGTTTTAGAGGAGGCGGAGTTTACTATGGTAATAATGATTTCGCTCCAGAAATAGAAGATCGAAAAATAACTAAAACTTCCTCAATTTCCACAGAAGTTGAACGCGGCGAATTCCATAACACAGAATTAAAAATAAGAGCAATTGTGGAAGGAACAAATTCTTACTTGCTTAACGAAAATTCTTACAAAAACGGAAGAAACAAGAATTCTTATTACTCTGGAAACTATCAAATTAAAGTACCCACAAAAAAATACAGTCTAGCAATCGACCAACTGAAAGCTCTGGGAGAAGTGCAGTCATTCAACGAAAATGCAAGAGATATTACTGGTTCTTATACCAATACGCAAACAGAATTAGAAGTTGAAAAAGCACGCTTAGAACGTTATGAAGAAATGTACCGTAAAGCAACTGAAATTAGTGACCAAATTGAACTTAACGACAGAATCTTTAATCAAGAACGAACGATTAAGTATTTAGAACAATCTTTAGAAAACAAAGACTTACAGGTTGAATATACCACAATTAGTTTAAACGTGCAAGAAGAACAATCTGGCTACATTAACGTTGCTTTAGTCAAGTTCTCAGAATTGATTGAAAAGTTAGTCGACAGCTTCAACAGTTTGTTAGCATTAATCTTCTGGATCTTACCTTGGGCCATTATAGCCATTATCGTTTGGTTCGGCGTAAGATTTGTTAGAAAAAGATATTAATTTTTTCTTTTTTCTTTATTCAATTTTTATCCTTACATTCTTATAAGTATAAACAGTTATTAAACTAATTATCAGCAGAGAAATAATACAAAAGATACAAATTGCTTTAATAATAAATAATTCTGTATAAGTTAAGTATAAAGAAAAGATTAAAGCAACAAAAGTAACATAAAATAAATTCTTTTGAGAAAATATTTTCTTCATCCATTTATTTTTTAACCATTTCTCTTTCTGTAATCGGACCAGCGCAATCAAACCAATCAGAACATAACCAATAATCCCCATTAAAGCAGTCGGCACGCCCACAAATCTTGAATAACTGCTATTCTTTACTGCTGAACATGATAGTGTTTCACTGATATCACAACCTTGTTCTCCTTCCGCATAGAAAATGTTCAGTAAATAAATAGAAACCAAAATACCTAAAAAGGCTAAAAAAATAATTTTCTTAAGTATTTTCTTCTTCATTTAGTCATCTTTTCCCCTATTCCTTATAACTTTTTCCTTTTTAACAACAACGAATTAGTAATCACTGATACCGAACTTAAAGCCATCGCCCCGCCAGCGATTACTGGATTAAGTAACCAACCTGTCCAGGGATATAAAACACCAGCGGCAATTGGTATTCCCAGTGAATTATAAAACAAGGCCCAGAACATATTCTGGCGAATTTTACTCATCGTCATCTTACTTAACTTAATTGCTTTCGGAACATCTAAAAGATTATTCCGCATTAAAACCACATTACCTGTTTCCATTGCTACGTCCGTACCAGAACCCATGGCAATCCCAATATCAGCCTGTGCTAAAGCAGGAGCATCATTAATTCCATCTCCGACCATCGCTACTTTACCATCTTTCTGTAATCTTTTAACATACTTTACTTTATCTTCCGGAAGAACTTCCGCAAAATAATTCTTTATTCCTGCTTTTTTGGCAATCGCGGCAGCAGTTCTTTTATTATCTCCTGTAATCATGTAAACTTTAACACCTAACTCCTGCAATTTCTTAATGGCAAGAGGGGAGTCCGATTTAATTTCATCAGCTACAGCAATCACACCTAACACTTTCTTGCCTTCTGCCAGAATCATTGTTGTCTTTCCTTCACTTTCTAACTTAGAGATCTTTCCAGAGAAAGCAGCTAAACTCACTTTCTGTTCTTCCATTAATCTTAAGTTTCCTAAATAATATTCTTTCTTTCCTAATTTTGCTTTTACTCCTCTTCCTGTTAAAGCTTTAAATCCATTAACTTTCTTCCAACTAACTTTCTTAGCTTGTGCTTTCTTAACAATCGCTTCCGCTTAAGGATGTTCAGAACTTTTTTCCATACTTCCAGCAATCTCTAACAACTTCTTCTCCGTAATTCCTTTTCCAACAACTAAATCGGTCACTTCCGGCTCGCCTTTAGTGATTGTTCCTGTTTTATCAAAGACCACATACTTCAATTTATGCGCAGTTTCTAACGCTTCTCCACCTTTAATTAAAATACCGTGCTTAGCTCCCTTACCCGTACCTACCATAATTGCTGTTGGCGTAGCAAGACCTAAAGCACAAGGACAAGCAATCACTAACACAGCAACAGCAGCAATAATTGCAAAGCCTACTTCTGCATGGAATAAAGAGAACCACACTGTAAATGTAATTAAAGCAATAAAAATTACGATGGGAACGAAGTAAGCAGAAACATTATCTGCAAACCTTTGGATTGGCGCTTTTTTTGTCTGCGCATCTTCAATTAATTTAATGATTCTAGAAAGTGTCGTCTCACTACCAACTTTTGTTGCTTTAAATTTAAAACTGCCTTGTTTGTTAATCGTCGAACCAATAACTAAATCCTTCTTGCCCTTCTCGACCGGAATACTCTCACCAGTAACAAGAGATTCATCTATCGTTGAATGACCTTCTGTAATCACACCATCAACAGGAATTTTCTCTCCGGGCTTAACAATAACAATATCATCTTTTTTAACATCGTCAATGGGAATTTTAATTTCTTTACCGTTTCTAACTACAAGAGCAGTTTTTGCACCCATCTTCATTAACTTAGAGATTGCTTCTGAGGTTTTTCCTTTCGCCACCGCTTCCAAATACTTACCAAAAATAACTAAAGTAATCAAAACAGCAGAAGCTTCAAAATACTGATGTCCTTTAGCCGCAAATAAAACAACATAAACAGAATAGAAATACGCTGCACTAGTACCCATGGCAATTAACGTATCCATATTAGAAGTTTTATTCTTTAAAGCAGCCCATGCCCCCTGATAAAATTGTCTTCCTACATAAAATTGGACTGGTGTTGCTAATGCCCACATAATATACTCTTGAAAAGGGATTGGATTCTTCATAAAAAACATTCCCAAAATAAAAGCAGGCACTCCAAAAATAGCACTCAGAATAACTTTAAATCTTAATCTTTTCAACTCTACTTTCTTTTTCTTCTCTTCTAGTGTAATCCCATGTCCCGCATGATGTCCATGCTCTTTAATAATATGACCACCATAACCTTTTTTCTTAATCAACTCTAACAATTGATTTTCATTAGTTTGTTTTTCATCAAACTCAATCGCTGCTTTTTCTGTCGAGAAATTAACATTAGCAGTCTTGACTCCGACTTGTTTTTTCAAAGCTCGATCAATGATCGTTACGCAACTCTGGCAGTGCATTCCCGTAATATTAATCGTTGTTTTTTTCATTTTTTAATCTTACACTCTTTACATCCCCAAATTTTTTCATAAATCTGGCAAGTAATACAATATCCAAATGTTGCTGAAATTAAAAACAAAATTCCCAAAACAGCAACAACATATTTTCCCCAGGAAAAGAACAATGCTGCAATCATAATCACACCAAAAACAACTCTAGTAAATCTAAATTTAGGTGGCAAGTTTGATTTAAAAATTTTATATTGTTTTTTCATTTCAATCCCTTCCTCATTTCCTCAAACTTTTTTTTATTGATCTCTCCAGAAGCATACCTTTTTTTGAGGATTTCTAAAGAAGTTGATTTGTTTTCAGATAATTTTCTGTAGAGCCAGATAATTAAAAGAATGATTCCAATAATAACACTTAACCAAAAGATCAAAGCAATAATCCAGAAAATCCACCAATAACCCCCACCATAATTAAACATCATTCCCGGACCCATATATTGTCCAGTATCAGCAAAAACTATTTGGGCTGAGACAACAGTTACAATTAACAACAACATTTTTTTCATCATTGACATTTTAATAACCCCCCAATTTTTAACTAGTCCAAATCTAACGTTTTCCTTTCAGGATTTTACAACAATATTTTTTCATATGTTTGTCAATCATCTCTAATAAAGGTTTAATTGTTTGCCGATTAACGGAATAATAACGAAACTTACCATTTTGTTCTGAAAAGACCATCCCGCAACGTTCTAAGCGCTTAAGATTATGACTGACCATGGTCTGTTCAAATCCTGTCGTTTGACAGATTTCACTAACACTTTTATTTCCATGGCGTAAAGTATTGATAATTTTTAATCTATTCTCATTTGCTAGAGAACTGAAAAATATTTTATACGCTCCGTCTTTCTTACATGATTGTTTTGACATATGATAAATAAGTCATACTACTATATAAACTTTGTGGAACTTTTTTTGGTTTTTTTCATTTCAATCATTTTGAACACATCTCTCCAGGCTAGATTTTTCTCTGTAATTATCTGAAGACGACTTTTTTTAATCGTGCCTAGAGTGTCTCGATTAATATTAAAACCAAATAAAGATCTAGTAAAAGGATTATGTAACCATTGAAATAGTGCCATTAGTCTGTTCTTACTTAAAACATGTTCCAAAAGTAGTATCCTCCCTTCTTTCTTGAGAACACGTTTCATTTCTGAAAGCACGGTTTGCTGATCAGCAACAGAACAAAGAACAAATGTGGCAACAATATAATCAAATGAATTATCGGGAAAAGTAAATTTTTCTGAGCCGACAACTTTAAATTTAACTTTGAAATTTATTTTTTCAGCCTTTTTTTCAGCTTTTTTTAACATCCCTCCACTAATATCAATTGCGGTTAATTCTACTCGGTTATGGTTATAATAAGGCAGATTCTTACCGGTTCCTACACCAACTTCTAATACTTTTCCTTTAATATTACTCAAGAGCTTCTTCCGCCATTTACTAAAATATTTTTTTTCAATAGGTGTTTCGACAAAATCATAAATAGTTGAAAATCTGTTATACCTTTTCCCAATTTTTTTAATAGTTGTTTTCATTTGAAAATAAAAAATAATATTTTAATTCTTTACAATTACGGGAATAAAAAATAAAATCTAAACAATCAACACCCCGCTAAAGAAGCTAACCTCTCTAATGGTTGTTCTCCAGGATAATTCTTCCCTTTAACACTCCAAGTAGGATATCCAGTTACTCCCGCATCTGTACAGGCATCTTTGTTTTGATCACAATCAATATAATTTACATACTGAAAAGATTTTCCAAAAGCAGCTTTCTGATTCTGACAATGACTGCACCATTCTGTTCCATACATCACGACTTCGTTCTCAGTTAAACATTGTGCTAAGGCATCATAATTTTCGGATCCTGAAGAACATCCGACAATAATCAACATCGCCAATAAACTAACCACTATCATTATTTTTTTAATCATCTTAACCTCCACAACCGCAGCCTCCTCCTCCGCCACCACAACTCCCTCCTGAAGGAACTTCAATATTATTTAATTCTTCCTGTACAGAATTAACATCAAGATTATCTTTAACCACAAATACTCCTGGAATCATGCCCATCCAGCAGCTCCAGGAAATTGTTCCTGTTTCTGTCGGCGTAAATTCAATTACTTGTTCTCCTTTTTTAATGTCAAACTTCAATCCTAACTTCGGAACTTGAATCGCGTTATTACATCCATTAATTTCCTTACCTTCAATAATCCATTTTACGGGAACATCTTTTTGTAAGACAAATTTATCCGGTTCCCAACCATAACGGTTTACTTCCATTCTGATTTCTTGATAACCCTCATTTAAAACTAGTCCTCCCGTGGGGGAACTGTCCTCGCCTAAAACAGTAAAACCAGATGTCAAAGAATTTAAATCATAACCAGAACCGGTAAGTGCTAAACCGCGATTAATCATAATCAAACCAAGAACTATTACGACAACTCCAGACGCTTTCAAGATTTTATGGGTGGCTTTCTTACTAATGATACTAGTAAGATAACCAAAACCAAGCATTACTGGTAGAGTGCCGAGAGCAAAGACAAACAATAATTTTGCCCCTTCTAACCAACTTCCCGTTCCTGCTGCCATAATATAAATCGCTTGCAATGGACCACAGGCAATCATTAAACCGTTTAACAAACCAATCACTAACGGATTATTAGAATGGGTTTTTGATTCTTTACCAACAAACTTACTTACAAACTTAGGCATTCTTATCTGAAATTTTCTTAAAGCTGGAATCACATTCAACATTTTCAACCCGAAAATTACTAAAAATAATCCTGCTATAATTCCGGCTCCTCCTCTCATCGCCGGAGTAAAGGCAATAATACTTCCTAATAATCCAAAAGCTGCTCCAATCACAGTATAAGATATTAATTTACCAATTCCATACGATAAATGTAATCTTGCTGGTTTCTTACCTTCCTCTGCTCCTTTAGCCGTATAAGAAACCACAAAACCGCCGCACATCCCGACACAATGAAACCCAGTCAATAAACCCACGACAAATAATAATCCATAACTCATTCCTGCACTAATTGCCGGAAGTTGAATCTTCCCATAAATTGTCCAGGCAAAATAAATTACTAAAATAAAACCAATTCCGGCAAAAGCCCAACCTAACCAACTATTTTTCTTGTTCCCATCAAAATCTTTACACAGATAACCTTTATCTTCAATCGCTTTTTTAATCTCGCCTAAAGATACCACTGCTGGATCATACTCAATCTCTGTCTTTTCAGTAGCGTAATCAACATCAATTCCTTTTACTCCCTTTAATTTTAAAACTTGCTTCGCAATAATCTTCTCACAACTATGACAAGTCATTCCTGCAGTTTTAATTGTTTTTTTTGTTAATACCATTTTGTTTTTTCAAATAAAAAAATAAAAATAAAAATTTTTATTCTACTTTGTAGCCCTCCTTTTTGATTGCTTGCTTAATCTTTTCAGCAGTAATCTTTTTCTCATCAAACTCAATCACTGCTTTTCCGGATTTGGCATCGATCTTACTTTTCTTAACACCTAAATCTTCCAAGGCATCTGCAATCAACATTGCACAACTATTACAGTGCATCCCTTTAATCTTTAAGTTTATTTCAGCCATGTTTTTCCTCTCAATTAAGTTCTGCTTCAATCACTTGCGCAAACGCTGCGAAAGGTTGTGCACCAGAGATTAGTTTACCATTAACAATAAATCCCGGAGTTCCACTAATTCCTGCTCTTTGTCCGTCAGAAAAGTCTTTTCGAACTTCTCCTGCCATTGCTCCTGAATCTAAACAAGTGTTAAATTCAGCAGTATCTAAACCAATACTCGCAGCATAACTTTTGAAAGCAGTTACTCCTCCACTAACACCATTCTCAAACAACTTATCATGCATTTCAAAATATTTGTCTTGCTCACCAGCACATTCAGCGGCTTCTGCTGCTTTTTGGGCATTTTGATGGAAACTTAACGGGAAGTCTCGATAAATTAATTTAACCTTACCAGTCTCAATATACTCAGATCTTAATTGTTGTAAAGTGCCACTATAAAATTTTTCACAGAATGGACATTCATAATCACTCCACTCTACTATTGTTACGGGCGCATCTTCATCTCCTTCAATTGCATCGTCATCAATTAAAGCTTCCATGTCTACGGCTGCTGCTGCTGCGCTCGGCGCATTATCTACTCCTGTCGGCAAATCGCCATCATCTGTATTAACGACAACACTTCCATCAGGAAGTTTCACAGCAATGAATAACAACAAAGCAATCTGCACAATTACTGCAGCTGCTAAAAATTTCTGAAAACTGTTTAAACCTTTATCCGAACAACATTCTTTTTTCTCAGCAACCCGATGATGTGGTTTATGGTGTTCTGGCTTGTGTTTTTTTCCTTCATGATATTCATGAATTTTTTGCTCATGTGGTTTGTGTTCTTTATGTTCTGGAACATGATGTCCCTTATCTTCAGAGGGCTTATGCTCATGTTCGCCTCCTTCTTTTTCAAAATGTGTCATTTTTTCTTACCTCAAATTAATTTTCAATTAATTCTCTCTTGCTCCTTTATTAATATTATTATTTTTAATTGATTATTTTTTGCATCATCACTTTGTAACCTTCTTCCTCAATTCCATCTCTAATTCTGTTTGGAGTTAAATGTCTATCATCAAAGTCCACTCTTACTATGCCCTTATCTTTATCTGCTTTACTTTTCTTAACTCCTAAATCTTCCAAAGCATCACTAATTAATATTTCACAACTATGGCAATGGATGCCATCAACCCTAAATATTGCAGTTTTCATTTATCACCACCCATTTTGTTTTTATTTATGTACCAAATAATCACCCCAATTAAAGCTATAACTAATATTAGTCCAAACATTTTCCCCCCTCCTTCAAGCAAACCTCGACTTGCCTGCTTCTATCTCCGCAGTTTTAATAACTACATTCCCATCTTCAATTGTATGACTGAGATAACTCGGCCAGCACCCATAACCTTTATTCTTTGATCCTAAACCGTCAATACTAAACACTCTTCCACAATTATTACATTTAATATCCCTGCCTTGTTGGACATAACCTTTATAGCCGCCGCAAACATCACAAGCATCGAAAGCAGTTCTTACTTTACCATCCGAACCTCTTACTGCAAAGTATGTTATTGTAACACCATTAGCATCATAATTATATTTCTTGACTGTATTAGTAACATCGTCTAATGGAATCTTAACTACATCATCACCAACAAAATTACTATCTTCAATTGCTGCACCTGTAACACTATTATTAGTATCACTCCCAGAACAACCAACAATAGCAATTAAAGCTAACATCATCAATCCAATCATAATTTTTTTAATCATTTTCACATAAACCTCTCTACTTTCAAGAATGAAACGCTTTATAAAAGATGTAGTGAAACTAGTTTCAGAAGTAATTATTTAAGAATTATTACGTTAGTCATGCCACGTCTTTTCCGTTCAATTAAACCTTTTCCTTCTAATCGATCCAGTAAACGGCTAACCTTAACTTTACTTAATTTAGTTTCCTTAATTAAATCACTTTGGTAAATTGAACCATCCTCTCTCAGAACAATTTGCATAATCTTTTTCTCCTCTTCATCTAAATTTTCTATTTTACTATTCAATTCTTCCTTTGACAATTTAGTTTCTTTTTTATGCAATCGTAAATCTTCTTTCATCAAGAAACTAATAAATAATCCTACTACAACTAATAATCCCATTAAACTGTAACTGATAATTTCTTGTGTGCGTAAAGTTATCTGCATCGGACAACTTGTTCCATGCGTACAAGTAGTATCAATAATTGTCTTAATTGCATTGTTGTAGGACATCACTACAAAAAAGAATAATAAAGCAATTCCAATAATTAAAAAACCGACATGTTTATTTTTCATTATTCTTACTCTTCTTTACTTTCTTTATATTTTTTGCTATCTCCAGTTCGCTCAAAGGACGATTGTCCTTTGGCGTCCCAGAAATTTGAGAATTTCTCAGGACGCTAAAGATTGTACAAGCTTTACAAATTTCCTGAGCACAAGCTTGTTTACATTTTTGACAAGTATTAATCTTAACTTTCTTCTCCTTCTTCAAATTACTTTTCATCTGTTCTTGGAACTTAACAATATTATATTTGAAATCAGGATGCTTCTTTTCAAATTCAGTAAAGATTTCCCGGTACTCTCTCCGATAAGCTTTAACTGAACACGGACAGATCCCATAATTAACTGGAAATTTCATCAACTGTGAATATCTTTTCGTTTCTGCATTCTGTAAAAAATATAACGGCTTTACTCTTTGCACAAACTTTTTCGATCGCGTAACTCCAGTCATCGGACCTTGCCGCCGAGCTAACTTAAAATCATTCCTAAACAAGTTCATCGTCATCGTTTCTGCTTCATCATCTAAATTATGACCAGTAGCTAAGAAATCAAACTTAAATTTTCTTGCATATTTATTCAACAAATACCTTTTCAAGATTCCACAAATCATACAAGAGGAATAATTATAACCTTTCTCTTTCAAAACATCTCTGATGTAACATAATGATTTCCCAAATTCTTCCCTAAACGAAACAATATGTAATGGAATTTCATATTTCTTACACACTTCTTGTAGATTTTCTAAATTCTTTTGCGTATAAGATCCAATCTTAGCATCAATCGTAATCCCTTCAACATTAAAGCCAAGTTTATGCAGTACATAAAGCAACACAGTTGAATCTTTCCCACCAGAAACCGCTACCGCTATCCTATCTTTATGAGTAAACAATTTATACTTTCTAATCGTATCATTTACTTTCTTCTCAAAGTACTTTTTGAATTTATTACTGGGCATTTCTGGCATGTTTTATATTCTAGAGTAGCTATTTTATAAGTGTTTTGGAGAATTCATTTACTTTAATTTATTTTTCTTTTTTCCAGTTAAATGAAAATAATTTTCTTTTGAAATGAGAGATTTACATTTGTTTCTTAATCTTTTTGCCTCTTCAATTTCTATTTGTTTTAATTCTTTTTTTATTTGTTCTCCTTTCACTTGTTCTAATAGAACGAATTCTTTCTAGTAATTCATCGAAGTAATCTTTCCCAAAGAATTGGCCATTCTTTAACCGATCATCATCAAGAACAAATCCTTTGATGATAAACTCTTTTAATTTCTTTGTGGCCCAGATTCTGAATTGAGTGGCTTTTTGAGAATTTACGCGGTACCCAACTGAGATAATAGCGTCTAAGTTATAAAACAATTGTTCTCTTTCTATGTCTCTCTTCCCTTCTTTTTGAACTATTCGAATTTTTCGAATTGTTGAACTTTCAGGCAACTCTCCTGACTTAAATATCTCTTTTAAATGATAATTGATAGTATTTATTTCTACATCAAATAACTCTGACATCTTCTTCTGAGTAAGCCAGATATTTTCATTATGGACAAATACTTCTACTTTAATATCTCCTTGTGGGGAAGTATAAATTAGAAATTCAATTGGTTTCGCTAGTTGATTTTTAATCATTTTTTCTCATAATAAGCTCAAAGAATTACTCCTTTATATTCTTTACCCGTACTTGTCGAGTGGGTGAGTGGGTCTTTTTTGGAGTAAAAAAGTGTAGTTTTTTACAACTCTACTTCCTTCTCCAATGTCTAACCAAAACAATAACCACATAAATCAAAATAGTAGATATAGCTCCAATCAAAAACCATAAAGCAATGTCTGGCTGTTGTACACCTGTACTAATTACTTGATCCGTTGCTTCCATCGCTAATTCAGCCACTTCCGGAGCATTATCAGCAACCATTTGTTGAGAAGTCGCCATTACTTCTCTACCAGCTTCTTCAGCAAAAACAGCTTTTTCAAAAGTTCCTACTCTACCAGTAAACATCTGCACGGCCTTAATCACCGCACTTATCCCTAACGCAATCAATCCCACCGGTAAGATTCCTTTCAACTTTTCTTTCAAACCAGAAATTTTTTTAGGAGCAATAATAATATACTTATTTGCTAATTTGTAATGATTAACCTCTCTTCCTTTCGGACTGTAATGATATTCATCTACATCAATTAATTTTGCTTCCGTTAATTTTTGTAAATGATAATGCACTGTAGAGATAGGAATGTCTAATTCTTTCGCTACATTCGCTTCCGTCTCGTGCTCCTTCTCGGCTAAATAATTAAGAATCTTACGACTAGTATCCGAAGTTATTGTTTCTGCTAACTTCTTCGTTTTCTTTTCGTTCAAATCCACCAGTAAAAAGTTGTTCTTGGCCATACTAACAAAATATTTTTCTTATTTAAATAACTATTGATAATTTCAATCACAGTAAAAGTTATCATCCCTAAAAATCAATTGGGAAATAGATCTGCCTAACAATAACATAAGCAATAAATAAAGCAATCAAGACAACTGCTTCCCATTTATTCAGTTTCTCATTTCTTAACAAGAAAAATAAAATGACAAAAGCAGTAATAATCTTTACCGGTAAATCATACAACACGACCACATTCGGTACGGCATAGGTAGAGATTAACGCTCCTAAACCAATCCCAAACAAAGGGTTGGTAATATTGCTACCAATTAAAATACCTGCCGAAATACTTCCCCGTTTTTTTAGAATAGCAATTAAGGAAGTGGTTAATTCTGGTAAAGCTGAAGCGATTCCTAAAATAATTACCCCAAAAAAAGAAGCACTGATTGGTAGAGTAGCAACTAAAACTGTCGACGCATCTAGAACTTCATCAGCAACCACCGCCATAATAATAAAACTAAAGCCAATTAAAGAGAGGGCCCAGAAAATTCCTTTTTTACTCAAATGGTTGGTCGCTTTAAACTGTTCACTAATCTTGCTTTTTTTCAAATAAACTAAATAACCCACATAAGCCAGTAACATAATCGCTCCTTCCAACCGAGAAATAAAACCACCTAACGAAAAAACCCAAACTAAAAGAGAAGCTGCAATTAAACCACCCATTTCGGACAACAAGTTTTTCCTAATCACAATTATTGCTCCTACTAAACCGACAACTGGTAACACAAAATTCTGCTGAAAAATGTCTGAACCAATATTCGTGCCAATCAATAATCCAGATAAAGTATTAAGTGTACTCGGATCTTTAACAATGTTAATACTCCCAATAATATGGGTCATAATTTCTGGGATACTCGTGCCGATCGAAAGAACAGTTAAACCAATAAACGTTCCTGAGAAACCATAGTGGTTTGCTAATTCGATCGAATTTTTAATAATCATTGATGCTAGGAGTAAAATTATGATAAATCCAATTAAAATCGTTAGTGATTCAATTAACATTAAAGTAAAGAAATATAAAGACCTATTTATTATTTACTATTTACTATGGAAAAATTACGTCAAAAGATCGATCAAATTGATCAACAACTATTAAAATTGCTTCAACAAAGAAAAGAGTTAGTGTTACAAATAGCTGAATTAAAGAAAGATTCTCAACTTCCCTTAAAGCAGCCAGAACGCGAAAAAATAGTTTTAGAAAAAATAGCTCAATTAAGTGCAAAATTAGGTTTAGATCAAAAATTTACTCAAGATTTATTTAAGTTGATTATAAAAAATTCGTTACAACAACAAAAATTGCTATAAACAATTTTTGAGCTGTAAATAAAGCTTCAACTTTATTTACAACAACAAAATGGAATGTCAAAAAGAAGAAAATAAACAAAACTGTAATTGTACCTATCCTGGCTGTTCCAGAAAAGGGATTTGTTGTGAATGTATCAGACATCATTTAAAAAACCGCCAATTACCCGGTTGTTGTTTTAATCAAGAAGGAGAGAAAACCTACGACAGAAGTTTTGAACATTTCGTCAAATTAGTTCAAGAAAACAAAGTTTAAGTTAATCTAACCACAACTATTTTAAACTCTTTTATTATTTCATTCATATAAAAGAGGTCTATGATGTTCAAAGAAGATGTTTTATGTATAGGTTCGGCTACTTTAGATCATTTCTTAACTGTTGAGCAATCTTTAAAATCAATCAAACTGGGTGATAAAGTTCTAGTTAATCGGATGGAAAAACATTCTGGCGGAGGAGCAACTAATGCCGCGGCAGCTTTATCCAAACTGGGATTAAAAGTAAAAATTCTTTCTAAATTAGGGAATGATCATGATGCAGATTTTATTTTGAAAGAAATGAAACAGTACAAAGTAAAAAACATCTGTTTGCATCATAGTTATAAAAATACTGACTTCTCAACTTTAATCTCTTCTTCTAAAGAAAAAGACCGTGTTATTTACGTGCATAAGGGGGCTTCTCAAGATCTTCTTAATACCGATTTCAAAAAATCACAATTAAAAGCAAAATGGATCTATTTATCTTCTCTCTTAGGAAAATCATTTCAAACCGCTACTGAAATTGTTCAGTATGCACAAAAAAAGAAAATTAAAATTTTGTTCAATCCTTCATTATATTTAGATAAAAAAGGCAAAAGTTACCTTGCTTCCATTTTAAAAAAGACTACTATTTTAGTTTTGAATAAAGAGGAAGCAGCTGCTTTGAGTAAGACTAACACCATTAAAAAAATGCTCTTAAAACTGCATCAGTTTGGACCAGAAACAGTAGTAATTACTAATGGTATCAAAAAACTTCATGCTTTACATGAAAATATCATTTATTCATTAATCCCCTCTGATGTTAAAGTTGTCCATACGGCAGGGGCAGGAGATGCTTTCACTTCTGGCTTATTAGCAGGGATAATCAAGAATTATTCATTTACGGATGCTTTACGTTTAGGGCAAGTTAATTCCTATGCTGTCATCCAACACATCGGTACGAAGAATAAATTGCTCACTGAAAAAGAAGCCAAATTAATGATGAGGAAATATAAGATTAAGGTGCACAAAAATGTCCTCTAGAAAACTAATTGATTGGATTAAGTCAGCAGAGGCTAAGAAAATTCCTGATAGTAAACTAAAGAAAATTATGATAAAACGTGGCTGGCCTGAAAAAGATATTGATCATGCGATCGATCTTGCTCATAAGAAAAAAGTTAATTGGCTGCCTTTGATTTTGATGTTTATTGGATCATTCCTTTTGTTTGTTTTTACTAATTCTGTTAATCGTGGTGATGAAATATTTTTTTGGCTATTTACAAGCACGACTATTGCTATAATTTATTCTCTATTAATTTATTATAAAACCAATAAAAAAGAATCATTTATTGAATTTTTTATAATTAATTTTTCATCTGGTCTATTATCTTTAACCATATCATTTTTATTCTTCAATTTCGTTGTACTTTTAGTTTATTTAATTAAAATTCCGGTGACAATCCCTCTAATCATCATCATTTCTGCTTTATCTATTACGCTCCTATTTTATCTTTTCTTTCTCACAGTTTCTCTCTTATCCAAACATTTTATGGGTTACTTTGATCATGAATCATTTTTTATATTTAAACATTGGCCGATGAAGATATTTAATGTCAATTGGCAAAAGAAATGGACTTTGTTAAAGTATCCCGCGGTCGTTATCGTTATTGGATTGATTGTCTGTACTATTTTATTCAGTTTACTTGCAGAAAAAACCAATCAACAGAATAATAACTCTCAATTTACACTTAAAGAACATTTAAGACAACAAATTCAAGATAATTGTATTATAGGTTATTCTGAAGATATATTTACTTGTTCTCCTTTTAATCAAGAACAATTAGAGTTAAAATATGTGCAAGAAGTAGAAACAGCAAGAAAAGATCTCTGGTTAGATGTCGAGAGTAAGACTCTCCCTAGAACAACTATTTTCAATTTTTTTGATGCAACCATAGAAAGACTATCTTATTTATTAAAATATGGGATGGAATGGGCTTTCCAAAGAGAACAATGGAATATTATCAAAGAATTATCTCCAGCAGAACAGCAATTGTTATTCTATGACAATTTTGAGAATAGTTTAAGTCAATGGCGTTCGCAAGATTTGGTTTATAACCCTTATGGGGGTTTCTGGCACATTGAAGAAGAACAAAATAATAAAGCACTGGAAGGGTTTGAACATATTTGGGTTCATGCCGGCTCGGAAGATTTTAAAACAAGTATTTTTGAAACCAAGTTTAAAATTCTTGATGGAGGAGCACATATTAATTTCATTAATCGCGATTATCCTGGCGAGGGCCGATATTATGTTTCTGTTGCTGAGAATCATCTTGGATTGCATCGCCAGTATGATAATTGGGAAATATTTGAAGAGCTTGAATCAGTTAGTATTAATCTTAAAAAAGGGGAATGGTACGATTTAAGAATTGAACTTAACGAATCTAATGATAAGTACATCACCATTTTCCTTAATGATAAGATTGTTTTAAGCAATCCACACGTTCCAATTTATAATACTGGTTCAATTGCTTTTGAAACATTAGACAATTCTGTGATTTGGTTTGATGATGTAAAAGTTTTTGGTAATTATCAAGACGAACAGCAAGCTCTAGAATATAACGTCTTCGAAAAAACAGACGATGAATTAACTAAATATATCGAGGAAAAAGAAAAGAATATTGCTGTATCATATCAACAATCTTTTGCTTCGGAACGTAACCAAGAATTTGACATCTTGGGATACCAAGAACAAAATGCTTATCGTTACAAATATATATTTTCATTTTTTGATTCTTATGATTATTTATCAGGAAGATTAATTTATTTAGAAAAATTAAAACAAGAGATTGTTAAAGTTCTGGATGATTATTACAAGAATAAAATAAATGTTATTTATAATAATAGAAATGTTGAGGAATCATTACAAAGTAAAGCAATCAGATTAACAGTGATGGAGAGGTTTTTAGAAAATGCTCGCTAATACTAAAACAATACTTGAAAAAGCAGCTCGAAAGAACTATGCTGTTGGACACTTTAACATTAACAACATGGAAATTCTGCAAGGAGTAGTGCAAGCAGCTAATAATCTTAAAGCTCCAATTATCGTAGCCACTAGTGAAGGCGCGATTAAGTATGCTGGGATGAATTTCCTTTACGATTTGGTGAGAACTGCTTCCGAGTTAAGTAAAGTACCAATCGCTTTACATCTTGACCATGGTCAAGATATGAATATCATCAGGCAGGCAATAAAAATAGGCTACTCTTCGGTGATGTTTGACGGTTCTCATTATCCTTTCAAAAAAAATCTCCGTTTAACTAAAAAAGTAGTCAAATTAGCACATAAAAAAAATATTTCCGTAGAAGCAGAACTCGGCACTATCGGCGGAGTAGAAGATAATATTAAATCCAAAAAAATAATTTACACTGATCCAGAAAAAGCGCAAGAATTTGTCAATAAAACTGGTTGCGATTTTCTAGCCATAGCCATCGGCACATCGCATGGCGCGTATAAATTTAGAGGACCAGCAAAACTCAATTTTGCTTTACTAAAAGAAATAAAACAGAAAATTAAAGTCCCTTTAGTTCTGCACGGAGGATCGGAAGTACCTCGAGAAGTAGTTCAGCAAGCAGAAAAATATGGTGCTAAATTGAGCGGAGTTAGGGGCGTTCCTGATCAACAGATAAGAATGGCAGTTAAATATGGGATTAACAAAATTAATACTGATACTGACTTAAGAATAGCTTTCGATGCGGCAGTAAGAAAAATAATCAAAACTAAACCGAAAGATTTTGATCCTCGTCACATTTTAGCTCCAGCCAGAGATCTAATTACTAAAGTAGCTGAACACCGTATTAAAGTATTTGGAAGTGTAAAAAAATGGTGAAAGTATATCTGGCTTCCGATCACGGCGGATTTTTGTTAAAGAAAAAATTACTTGTTTTTCTAGCCAAAAATAATTATAATCTAGAAGACCTCGGCCCCAAAGAATTTAACATTAAAGATGATTATCCAGATTATGCTCTTCCTTTAGCCAAAAAAGTATCTAAAGATAAAAATAGTTTCGGAATTCTTTTATGTCGTAATGGACAAGGAGTGTGTATTTCTGCTAATAAAGTAAAAGGTATTCGTGCTGTTACTGGCTTTTCTAAAAAAATGATTAAAAGTACTCGCCACGACGATAATGCTAATGTTTTATGTCTACCTGCTGATTACATTAAAGAAAAAGAAGCTAAAAAAATTATTAAAATCTTTTTAGAAACAAAATTCTCCAAATTAGCTCGACACCAAAGAAGACTCAACAAAATAAAAAGATTAGAAAAATAAGATGGATCTGCAAAAATTATTCACTGAGAATGGAGTAATTATTATTTTAGCAATCGTCTTTTTATTATTTATTTTTGCCATTATCATTAAGAGAGTTATCTAAAAATGAACAAACAAATCTGGCCCAGCATTATGGCCAAATCACAACAAGAATTGAATAAAGACCTCAACAAACTAAAAGGCGTCGCTAAAACATTACATTTAGACATCGTTGACGGTAAGTTTGCTCATAACAAAACGTTACAATTTCCATTTAAATTAAAAAATAATTTTAATTATACTGTCCATCTCATGATTAAAAATCCAGAAAAATGGATCAAAAAAAATATTAAAAAAAATTATCTCTTCATCCCTCATTTTGAAGAAATTAAGCATAAAGAGGAACATCTTCAGTTCATCAAGAAAAATAAAAAAAAGGTTGCTTTTGCTTTATTACCAAAAACAAAAGTTAAAACCATTAAACCTTACCTAAATAAAATCAATTATATCCTTATTCTCACGGTTCAACCTGGCTTTTACGGTTCTAAATTTCTTAAAAAACCACTCCAGAAAATTAAACAAATAAAAAAACTAAACCCCCAAATCAAAATAATCGTTGACGGCGGTTTGAATCCCAAAACGATTAAGAAAGCTCAAGCCGCTGATTATTTCGTCTCCGGTTCATATACAACTAAAGCAGAACATCCTCAACAAAGAATTAAACTTTTAAAACAAGCTCTTTCTTAGATTAAATGTACCAACTTAAAATTATCAGAGCAGAATAAATGACAAATCCAATTGTAAAATAACCAATATGTCCCTTATTCCCGAAAGGGATATGGTGTCGAATGATTGTATATAATAAAACTCCAATTGCAATTCCAATTAAAGAATATTCTATTTTTGCTGGCATATTTCTCCATAATAAAGCAAAAACAGTCCCTAAAACCGTTGCTGTGGAAAGAAAGAGGGCTTTAATTTTTAATGGATGACGGCTTGCCGGCAGATTACTTAAAAAAGTGTAAGATAACATTGGAATTGAAAATAAAACTGCTTCCGCAGCACTACCTTTAGCAAAAGTAACTAAAATGATTCCAATAATGAAATGGTAAATGAATGAAAAAACATGTTCTTCTAACGTTAACATCCTTACTAAATCTCTTTTTATATTATGCATATAAATTTCTTTTTCAATAATATGATGAATAATAAACCCAACTGGAATAGAAATGAACAAAATCTTATGAATTGACAAAGCAGCCTCTGTAAATGTTGGAAACAGTTCTAATAAAACGTAAGTAATCGAGACTCCTGCCGAAAAAGAAAATATTTTTTTGTTCCACTCCGCATGTTTAATTGTCCATTTATTACTGTAATAATAAGCAATAGAAATAATCGTGGCCAGTAATATAGGTAAAAAGAGGTTTGACATAACTAAGAAGAATTATTTTACTACTTAATAATATTTCGTTTTAAGAAGAAAAAAAGAAAAAAAGAAATTTTTGGTAATTTCTAGTCATTCCTTCGGAATAAAATAAAAAAGCTTACTCAACTACTAATTTACCCTTGACACCATAACCAGTGGTCCAGTAAGTGTAAGTACCTTCTTCAAAAGTTAGACTTACCCCTTCTCCAGGCTTAACTAAATCGCTGTTAGTAAACATTTGGGTACCATCTTTTTGAAAAGTTAAAACCGTACTTCGATCAGCTTTATTCACAAAAACAACTTCACTGCCTGCTCGAACACTAGCTTCTGCTGGAGAAAACCCTGCTTTATCGAGAATCTCAACATCGCCACTTAAAGTAGCAACTTCTTCTTCATCACTGCCCCAGGAAACTTCATTATTTTCTTCTACTGCCGGTTCTTCTGCTACGACTGCTTCTTCAGCAACTTGAACTTGCGTACAACCAACTACAAACAAAATTGCTAACAATACCATCAATAAAATATACTTTTTCATCATTAAAACTCCCTGAGTTTTTTAATTAGTTTATTGCTTTTATTCATATACTTTACTAAATTAAGACTTCATTAAATGGCAAAACATTTATTAAGATTGCTTTTCTATTTATAAAGAAAAAGAGGTGAATTTAAAAGATGGTTAAAAAGAAGGAAGAGAACTCTTGGATTTTTTATTTAGCTTTTGGATTAATTATTATTGGGGTAGCGGCAGTAGTTATGCTCGCTCTACATGCTTTGGGGATAATTTAAGATGATTAGTCGTGTTAAAAAGATTATTATTTATTTAGATATGTTGCTCTTAATTATGACGGCATCATGGATTATTTTTGGAGTTTCTAAAAGTGTGAATAATATTGAACTGGTTTATAATTATACTTATATTATTACTTTAACAATTGCTTTATTGCTTAACATAAAAGTAATCCATCAAAAAAATGAATAAACTCACCAACCTCAAATTAAAAGCAAATCTGATTAGACAAGACTTACTTACTATGCTCAATCATGCTGGTTCAGGCCATACTGCTGGCCCACTTGGTTTAGTGGAAATCTTTACTGCTTTATATTTTAAAATTCTGAAACATAATCCAAAAAAACATTTATGGGAGAAAAGAGATCGCTTAATTCTTTCTAATGGTCACGTTTGTCCGGTTCGTTACACAACGATGGCCCATGCCGGTTATTTTCCAGTTAAAGAACTAACTACTTTACGAAAATTAAATTCCCGCTTGCAGGGACATCCAAGTCGGGTTGATCTGCCCGCGTTAGAACTTTCTGCTGCTTCCTTAGGCCAAGGCTTAGGAGTAAGTGTTGGGATGGCTCTTGCAGCAAAATTAAAAAAACAAAAGCAGACCATTTATTGCCTTAGTTCAGATGGCGAACATGATGAAGGTTCAACTTGGGAAGCGATTAACGCTGCTGCCAAATGGAACTTAAATAATCTCATCAATATTATCGATCGTAATAATATCCAAATCTCTGGTTATACTCAAGATGTTTGGCCCTTAAAATCATTAAAAGCTAAATATGAATCTTTTGGCTGGAAAGTTTACGAAATTAATGGCCATAGTTTCCAGCAGATTTTTTCTACAATTAAAAAAGCCAAACAGTTTAACGGACCCGTTTGCATTATCGCTTTTACTGTTCCTGGGAAAGGCATCACTTTCATGGAACATGAATATGCCTGGCACGGTAAAGCTCCCAACAAAGAGGAATTAACCCGTGCTTTATTAGAACTAAAAGAGGAAAGAAGAAAAATAAAATGAAAATCCTAAAGAAATTTTCAATGTTTACTCGGAGGAACTCGTAAACAAATGATAGAATCTAACTCAACACGATCTGGTTTTGGTCAAGCAATGTTACACCTAGGAAAAAACAAAAAAGTAGTTGCTTTATCTGCTGACTTAACTGAATCAAATAAATTAGTCGCTTTTGAAAAGAAATATCCTCAAAGATTTTTTCAAGCTGGAGTTGCGGAACAGAATATGGTTACAATGGCTACTGGAATGGCTTTAGAAGGATTAATCCCGTTTGCTTGTTCATTTGGTGTCTTCCTGCCAATGAGATGTCTCGATCAAATTAGAATTTCTGTTTGTTACAATCAAGCTAATGTTAAACTAGTTGCTACTCATTGTGGTTTAATTACAGGACCTGATGGGGCAACACATCAGGCTTTGGAAGATGTCGCTGCTCTGCGCAGTTTACCGGGAATGACAATTATCGAACCATCTGATTATCAGCAAGCAATTAAAGCGACCAAAGCCGCTACGAGGTGGAAAGGACCTGTTTATCTTAGATTACATCGTGCTAAGTTACCTGCTTTAACTAAAAAAAGTAGTTCGTTTAAGATTGGCAAAGCTCAACTCTTACAACGTGGAAAAAAATTAACCATCATTGGTTCTGGTCCGATTCTTAACGAAGTAATCAAATTAAATTCAAATTATGAAATCATTAATTGTCATACAATTAAACCTTTAGATCAAAAAACAATTTTACAATCGGTTAAGAAAACTAAAAAAGTGTTAGTAATTCAAGACCATCAAGTTTACGGTGGTTTAGGAAGTGCTATTGCTGAATTATTGTCAGAACACTATCCTGTTAAAATGAAAATTATCGGCATGCCAGATAAATTTGGCGAGTCCGGAACTCCTGTTGAATTATGGGATAAATATGGGTTAAGTGCAAAACACATTCGGAAAGAAGCAATGAGGTTACTAAGATGACTAAAAAATATTTTAGATGTAATGTTTGTAATGACGTTCATTATGGTAATGCCGGACCAGAAATCTGTCCCACTTGCCAGCAAAAAGATGCTTACGTGGAAATTGACAAAGAAGAAGCGAAAAATGTTCTAGGATTATGAATAAAGAAGAATTGCTTAAAGTTTGGAAAAAATTTACTGAGAATAACAATTTCATTCTCAATCCAGATCAAGAGCACGTTGCTACAATCATTGATGGCGTTCTCTTAAACGAAAAGAAGTTTGGCTTAAAATTGTGTCCTTGTCGTTTAAGAGACGGTACTAGAGAAAAAGATTTAGAATTAATTTGTCCTTGTAATTTTAAAACTCATTCTACTTGGTTAAAACCTCATTCTGGCAGGAAACCAATGTGTTGGTGTGGGCTGTTTGAAAAGAGGTGATTAAAAAAAATGGTTAACTTAATTCAATGGTTTGGGATTTTAGCGTTTATCTTTTTTCTGGCTACAGCTATCTTTGGCTATTTGGTCCAGAAAGGAAAAACAAAATTATCTTGGCATAAAGTTATTGCTACTTTAGCTTTGCTCTTAGCTTTAGTCCATGTCGGCTTAATTTATCTACGTTAGACAGTAAACTTTAAAAACTCAGTCTTTAAATCAGACTCATGGTAAAAAAAACCAAAAAGAAAGTATCTGGAAAAGCGGCTAAGTCCGAAACATCTGGAAGCAAAGCTTCGGATGTCCCAGAGGCGAAGCCTCAGAGGACTAGTTCAGAGAAAAAAACTAAACAGAAAAAAGCTCCTGCTTTAGAAAATAAATCCAAGAAAAAAGTAGTTACAGGAATCCTAGCCGGAGTAAGAGTAATTACTGAATCTTCTGATGAAGCACGCGAGTTCTATAATCAATCCCGTTTTGGCACTATTACTGAGAGTGGAAAAGTTGAGTTATCTTTACTGGAAGCATTATACTTGATGGAAAAAAATCGTTTAGTGATTAAGAGTGAAGCAGGAAGGGCAATCTCATTTGAATCTTACGTTAAGAAAGCACGAAAAGAAGAACCTAATTTCTGGATTAGGTATATTGTTTTTAAAGATATGAGAAACAGAGGTTATATCATTAAGACGGCTTTGAAGTTTGGGGCTGACTTTCGCGTTTATGATCGTGGCATTAAACCAGGAGAAGGACATGCCCGTTGGATTGTCTATCCAGTAGATGAAGGCTCAACTTTAACTTGGCACGAATTTTCTGCAAAGAATCGAGTTGCTCATAGTACAAAAAAGCGTTTATTAATGGGCATTATTGATGCTGAGAATGACGTTACATATTACGAAATTCGTTGGATGCGACCTTAATTTTTCTTCTTCTTTCTTATCCAAAATAAAGGCGTAAGCGCTTTATTTGGATCCACAAAAACGAAAAATATCGTTTTTGGGAACAAGAAATGCTTTTCACGCATTTCTCCGTTCCTAAAAAAGCTATGTTAAGAAAAGTGTTTCACTAATATATACATATAAAAACACTTTTATTGCTTTTTTATGATTCTTCACTTCCAAAATCTATCCTCGCTAACGTTCGGGAAGTTTTCTACCCTAGGGGCTAGAAAACTATATAAACTTAAGCTGGTCCTAAATAAGGATGCCTTTGACTGCTCAAGATCAGATTTTAAACTTTTTACGAGCTGCCGGCCCGGTTCTCCCGGCTAAAGTTGCTAAGAATATTAATGAAAGTATTCTCATTGCTTCAGCTCATCTCGCTGATTTAGTTTCACAAGGCAAAGTTAAACTCACTAACTTAAAAGTGGGCGGCTCGCCTTTATACTACTTAGCCGGTCAAGAAGAACAGTTGCATCAGTTTGCTGCTGGTAACATGAATCAAAAAGATTACCATGTTCTCGAGAAATTAAAAACGGTCTTAGTGTTAAGAGAAAATAATTTAGACACTCTTTCTAAAGTGGCTCTGCGTTCATTAAAAGATTTTGCTTTTCCTTTACATGTTACTATTCAAGGAAAAAGAGAACTGTTTTGGAAATGGTATTTACTTTCTGAACAAGACACCAATAATTATATTGGCCAAATTCTTACCGGGAGTGATATCACAGTTCCTTCTCAACCAGAAGTAATTATTTCTGAACCAACAGTTAAGATTGAACCGAAAGTAGTTGAAGAAGAACTTACTATTGAAGAAACTCCAGAAGTAAAAACTGTAGCACCCATTGAAGTAAAAGAACAACCTCAAGAAAAAATCAAAGAACCAAAAAAAGAAAAAATCATTGAAGAACCAGAATCCGAAGAAGAACCTGAAGAAGATGAACTAGCAGAACTATTATTAAAAGATGGCAAAAAACGGGCCGAACAAAAACAAAAAGAGATCAGCCAACAAACTACTCTTAAAGAGAAAAAGCCCTTCCTCAAAAAAGTAAAAGATAGACTCGCTAGCAAGAAGAAAGCTAATGATAAATTCTTACCCATTGTTGAGGAATTTTTTAACAGTTTAAGTATTAATGTTGAAGAAACTGAGTTAATTAGAAAAAATTCAGAAATTGAATTTTTAGTTAGGATTACTTCTGTTGTTGGTGAAACCACTTACTTCTGTAAAGCCAGAAAGAAGAAAAGATGTGATGAAAAAGACAT
>JAHJDQ010000151.1 GCA_018812355.1 Nanobdellota archaeon
ACACTTAAACCAACCACCAATTCCTGCGCATTCATCATCAGAAGAAGTTTCACCATTCTCAGCAACTACAAAGAGAGATAAAACTAATAAAAAGACTATTACTAAGCTTAACAACCTCTTTTTCATTTTCAATATTTACCTTCTAACACTATTTCAATCTTAGCTATAAACTTACGTGTTTTTTCCATAATTTCTTTTACTCTGCGTGAAGAGTATTTCTTAATGGCCTGGTAACGAGCAGTATTACTTTCTTTATGCGCATCTTCTAAGTATTCAACATATTCTTCCTCAAAAATTTTATATCCTTGCTCAAGTAATTCTAAATCTTCTCTTTCAAGTTCTGAAGGTACTAATAACGCTCCTAAAGCTATTTGAGTAGAGTAATGGTCATCAGTTTCGTAACCTTTAACCAAAATTGCAGCTTTGGCAGCATAAAGCATCGAATAGTAAGAGATTGTAATAACCCAGTAATCGACAAATAAATTCTCCACTTCCGAACATTTATTAACATAATTAACTAAACTAAAACTTCCTTTCGCTTTCTCTAAGAACAACTTAATTTTGAAATTAGATTCACTCTCACGGATAAAGAACTTCTTACCTTCTTTAATACTTAACAAGCGTTCAAATTCTTCTTTATAATCTAATTTCATCATAAACCTCAACAACTAAATTGTACCATAAATCTGCATTTTTCAACACCAAATGATTTAAAAAAATCTCTTTCCCAACATTATGACTTTTTGATTTTAACATTGATAATAATTCAGATTCTCTGAAAAATAAACAGTTGATTTCTTGTTTGTGAATTAATTCAACTTCTCTTAACGATTTCTTAAATAATTTTTCTTCCCGCAAATTCAAACCTAATACACATAAATCTAAATCACTGCCGTTTCTTTTCTTTCTGTTAGCATAACTGCCAAAAATTAACAAAGGCGAATTAAAGATAAATTTCTTAGCAACAATTTTCAGTAAAGGATGTTTATTCACTAAATTCTCTTTTTTAAAATAATTAACTACACTTAACAAATGACGAGTTAATTCATTGCTAAAATTTAATGAAACAAAATTATTGTTACCTTTACGTTCTAACATAACAACTTCAAGCTTGCTTAACTTAGTAATTTGTCGATGGACAGAAGTATAAGGTTCATTAACTTTTTTTGCTAAAGCATGGATGGAAATAGATTTAGTCAAATCAAGTTCTTGCATTACACTAACCATTTTTTGGTTAATATTGACCATTTTTTGGCTAATATTAGTCATTTTTGGCTATAAACCTCAACCACCTTAAAGACATTCCCATAAATTAAATGATCTTTTCTGATCTCAATCCCTAAAGCAGTTTTCATAGTTTTAACAAAACCGCTCCAACTAATAAATTCAACATTAATCTCCCGAGGAAATATATTTTTAACTTTTCTAAATTTATTTTGATTTTTAACTCCAATTACAATTAGATCTAAATCAGAACTTTTTTTCTCAATATTTTTAGCAAAACTACCGAAAACAATAATCGTTTCTGTTAAAGGTAATAATTTACTTAAAATTAATTTCATCTCATTTTTTTCTAAAAAATCGCGCGCTTTATTAATCTCAGCCAAAGATAACATCAATTTAGATATTAAATCTTTTCGATTCAAACTATACTTGTTATTTCGACCTTCTTTTTGAACATTAAGAACTTTTTCCTTAACAAGAATATTCAAAATAGACAAGCCGGTTTGTGGACTTACTCTTATTTTTCTCGCAATTTCTCTTCCAGAATAAGAAGCAGAGTAATCTCTAAGGAAAACCGAAACAATGTCCAATTTTTTAGACATATGTCTATTTTTTTGAAACATCAACAATCCCCCTTAACATTTTAACATCTAGTTCTTCAGATAATTCCCGACATTTAAAAATAAATTTTTTAACTTTAGCTAAATCTCTTAATCTTTCTTCTTTCAAATAATATTGAGCTCGAATTCTTTGCTCTTTCAACTTAACTAGAAATAAAGTGTCATTTCTATCAAAACCAGCCATTTTTTCCATTAAGGCAAGTGTACAATCATGAATCTCGCATTTGATTCCTGCTTTCATCAATAAAGCATAAAGAGCATGATAACAAGCATAATAAGCCATTACAGTTTCCCACATCCCTTTTGATGTGCTCATACTTTCTAAAGTGTCATCCGCATCTTTAAAGTATGCTTTGGATAAATTCTCATTAGGTTCAACTAATTCAATTCCCTTCTTCTGCTTCAAACACCACTTAATCTTATTCATCTTTAATCTAATACACTATCACAATACTGTAATCCTCCTGAATCAATATCATTATAAATCGTTGTCGCTAATCCAACTACCTGTTCAACAAAACCAATAATGTCCCAAATCCAATACATATAATTACAAGCAACTGCCGTTTTTCCATCAATTGCGCACTGAATTCCACAGCCTATAATTGTAAAAGTATGTAAGGATGCAAACGGATCTTTAAAAGAATCTCTTAACGCTTTAATTACCCCATCAAAAAATTGACTGAACGGTAAAATGTACCATAACTCACCGACAAAATATTTACAAGTCAATAAATCGTCTAATTTATTACAACTATCAACGGTAGCAAGATTAGCCGTAACTTCACTCTGTAAACACTGAATCTTACGACACTTAATCTGCCGATACTTATCTAAATTATGCACTAAGCCGGGAACACAAAATGAAACTGCCGATAAATAAATGTTATCTCTGACACTACGCGCTGGTTTTGCTTCACAACTTTCCGTTCTCTCTCCACTTACACTTGAAGTTTGTGTACAATGCCCTGGTTCTTGTAATAATTCAATATCCATTAACTGATTATAATATCCAGGAATAAAACCAATCCAATCATCATAAAAAGGAATTCCCGTGTCGGGAGTGCAGGTAAAGAAAGCGGCAATATTCTGAAAAATGCTTGATACTTGCTCAACCTGATCAGTCGCTGTATTCAAACCCAAACAAACACCAACAGAACCAGTAATAGGAGTAGTTAATTCTTCAGCACCCTGAACAATTTGAATCGCACTAACCACCGTATTAATAATATTACTAACATAATAAAACCATTTCAGAATACTTTCCAAAGTCCCAATCACGCCCCAGAAACCAGTATCAGCTTCATCCTTGGCATCCTGAATCAACTTCGCTAAATTCTCATCCTGTGCTCCAAGAGTACTAAAAGCAAACGGCACCGAAACCGTAAACTCTTCCAACTCCGCATTCTGAATCGCCGTATTACCAACACGAGAATAAATTTGCACCTGGCAAGTATATTCTGCCAGAACATTAGTAAACTCTTTCTCTTCTCCAGTAATTCCAAAGAACTCTTTCCCATCAAAAGGCACAAACTCTAAAATAAGCATTGGTTTAGGGATCTGCGTTCCATCCGGGTAATTACCACCATGCATTAACACTCGTCCTAACTCTGGCGCACCTTCCTCAGGCACAACACAACCCACTAAATCAACTTTCATCGCATTAGCACGAGAATTATCACTCTTTAACCTGACTTCTAACGGCATGTTCGTATAACCTAACTGTACTGTATCGAGGTCAACAAACTTCTTCACAGTTTTAGGATAACCTCGCGAAACTTCCCAATAATCTGGATTCTCTTCATTTTCTAATCCTAAAATATCGACCCGATATACTCCGCCAGAACCAGAATTAACATTAGCCGGCTCTGTGTTCCATTTATCAGCCAAATTACCAGCCGTATCGGTAACGACAACTTCTAGATTAACACCATTATCCGGACCACTACGAATCGGAGCAGTAGAAAAACTACACTTCCACTTTCCTTCCGAAGAAACGCAATCTTCTTCCGTAAACACTTGCCATCCATCCTTAGCCGGCATTCCTGCAAAAACATAATCAGCCGGAAACTGTTCTTCCGCACCCATTACTAAATCATTAACATCGACCATCACAAATAAACCAGCAGATTCATACACTTCCATCTCAACAACAAGAGGATCATTACTTTGAAAATAATTTTTCTCTCCACCATAAATTTCAATTTTATCTACCACTGGTCCAATCGTATCCACAGTCATCTCCACTTCTCGACTTTCTCCTTGATTACCAGCCCGATCTTCAAACTTCGATAAAAGTATCCGCGCTGCTCCGGCCGAAGTAAACGTTTGCGAAGTTAACCAATAACACTCTAATCCATCATCACTGCAAGCCGTCGGACCAGTAAAACCACTCTCACCTAATACTTTCAAGTCAGCCAAAATCCCATCAGTAGACATTCCTGCGCCCTGCTCACTAACTTTTAAGATTACTTTCTGCTGACCACTTTTAACATAACTGATTCCATCAAAAACTCTTTCTGAACCAAAGAATTCCATTACCGGTTTAGATAGATCCACCGTTAGCGTTTCTGTAAGAGTTTTCTCAACCACATTCCCATACTGATCCTCTGCGACAATTTTAACCACAATCGAACTTTCCGGATGCACCTCGACATCGTACCAAACACAATCCCATAAGGCATCATCAATCTCGTCACAAACAGCTTCTTCTCCATCCAATGAAGTCTGACTAGAATATGCTCTTACCGAATTAAGCTGACTTTTCTCAGTAACCCCAACTCGCAAATCACTTAAAACAACTTTCTCACCAATAAATTTCCCTAAACTAGAAAAATTTATTTCGCCGATTACTGGTTTAATAAAATCACTGTTGTACGGATATGGAAAACCAGTCGCTTGATGCCCTAACCAATCAGTAGCTCTTATTTTAATCCGCCGCATCCCCTCGCCTGTAAAAGTAGCTTGTAACTTACCTTCAAAACCACCATCAGCAAAATAATCAAAATCATCTTCACCTTGCTCAGCAAAATCAATCACTTGTAACACTTCACCAGAATCACCGTCAAGAATCTCAATCAATTTAATTCCAACTGATGGTTTTCCTTCATAACGATCAGAAACCACAAAATCTAATTCAACATCCCCCCCTGACTGCACAACATTTAAACTAGAGATTAATGGTGGAGAACCATCCGCTTTAATCACGTCACTGTTGGCTGACTCTAAACCACCGACATCATAAACCACTCTGAAAGCATGTTCATTTTCTTGGACACCGTCAGTAAGCGGAGAAATATACTCACAGCGCATCCCTTCCGCACTTTCCGTACAAGATTGAAACTGTGCAGAACTACGACCAACCTCAATTCGTAAATTTTCCGGATTAACCACTTCTGCTCCAGAAATCAACGCTTCCACATTCCAAACATCTCCAGTAGCATCAAGATAACCATAAATACCGTCCTCACCAGAATTTTTTGTAATCTGGACCGTTGCCGCTAACGCCGAAGAAGAACAAATCGGTAAACTAATTACTAACATCATCACAAAGATACTCATCCAACTCAAGGCCTTTTTTTGTTTCATTATTTTCATTCAAACTTTTAATTTCTTTTTGATTGCATCCATATCTTCTTTAATTTTATTAAAACTGTATTTCATGTTTATCTTAATTTCACCTACTTCTCGATTTAACTTGTAAATTTGAGAACCAAATAAACTTCCAATCCCTAAGAAAAGCATTAAAGTAACTTCGATAGGGGTTGCAGAATTTCCAAAAATTGTGGTTAAAATTAAGTAAACAGCAAAAATTAAAAAAACAATTCCTAATACATCCAACCAGATTATTTTTACCATCTTGGGAAACCCTCTTTAATAAAGATTAATATTAACAAGATTACAAAAACTACAATCATCGTTACCAACACCCAATAAAACCAATTTTTTTCCATCTTAACTAAACCTCGGTAATAACTTATCTTGTAATTGTTGCGAATAATTACCTAACTGACCCATTACTTGTAAATCTTCAATCACTCTAAAATTGCTCGGCACGCCCGCCAAGTTAAATCCTAAAACATTAAATGTAACTTCTGAAGAACCATATAACTCTTCCGGCGTGATTGTTAAATAATAACCTTCCTCATCCCAAGCTAACTGTCCTAACAATAAACTTTCTAATTCAATTTCTTCAAATTCGAAACAACAACCCTCAGTATCCCAACAAGCCAACGCCTCAATCACTCCTCCTGAACACCTTTCCATCGCCGGAATCACCACCGCTTCATTACTTGTCACTAAACCAGAAACTTTATACACTCCCGGCACCAGTTCAATCTCGCCAACCACTCCTCCAACTACAGTTCCTGTAGCGGCAAACTCTTCTTCATAAACTCCCGAAGTTAATCCCGAAACCCGTTGTAAAATAATTGTTCCTGACTCAGCTTCAGTTAAACTTCTCGTCCCGCCATTAAATTTCCAACTATGTCTCTCCTCAAGCAATTCCGGAACATAACTCAAAACCGTTTCTCCTCCACCAAAAATTCCTTGTGAAAAACAAGCATCATCAACACACTTTCCTAAACTTTTCACTTTCAAATCTAAAGCAACAGTTTTTTTAGGATAAAGTACAACTACTTCATCCGGATACCCAGCAAAAGCATAACCAATAATTCCTGGATTCTCTTTATACTGATACGTATCTACCGGATAAAAACTAGTTAAATAACCTTCTTTCATGTACGAACCAATCCCTCCATAAACAGCCGGATATTCACTAGAGAACTCTCCCGAATTATCAGTATAACCTAATAAACAATCATCTTGTAATGGAACCGTAAAACCAATTTGTACTGCTTGTAATGGTTCGCCACTAGAAGCGTCCATCACAATCGTGCTTACTAATTCTGTATTTCTTTTATTAATGTCACAAACCATACTTTTTACTCCAACTATGGCCGGCGGCTGTTCATAACCTGATTCCACTAAATCATTATTACGAATGTTTGCTTCTAAGGCAAACGTAAATGTATAGCCTTTTCCATCTAAAGCTGCCGGATCATCAATGCTCACTAAAACCGGATAACTGATATCATAAGTTGTATAATAATGGTTAGATGTAAAGTCAACCAACATCGGAAAACTAAACCGATCAGTACTCGGCTGAATCGTCCCTCCTCTGCTATTTGTCTCAAAGTAAGGCTGCCAACCAAAATAATTAAAACCAACATTTACTCCTTGTCCTAATTCCAGAGGCACAATCATATTATCATAATTTTTTTGATATAGATTACTTAAATCCAAAACTGCAGCAGCACTAGGCTGATAATCATAACGATAAAAATTATCACTACCTAAATATCTTAATAACGGCACATTAGAAGCTAACAAATCTTTAATTTTTTCTTCAACATCAACTTCATTCCAATAAATTGCTGGTAGACTGCCGAAGGTTAACGCTTCTGTCGGTGGTAATTTATTAATGTCAACACCAGAATAAGTTGCCAGCAAATCTAACGTCTGCCGTTCAATAAAACTAGAATTAAATTCTGTTGTCGTAATTTCGCTAGCAACTTCATAATAATGTTTTAATCTTAAGGGAACTTTAACATAAAATTGCGTAAACTCATTTTTCGCACTTCCTTTTACTGCAATAAACTCTTTTTTCAACCAGAAATTAACACTATTCTCGCCGACAGTAACCAAAACTTCTTCCTCTTCATCAAAATTAAATGTAAACCCCTGCTGTGTAAAACCCACATAATCATTTAAACAATCCCCTAACTTTTCCTCAACAAATCTGGAAAGTTGTGCTTCAATACTCATCTCCTCATCTTCCTCAACGTACAATTCTGGTTTTAATGAACCTAACTGCACTTCATTATTAGAATTCTGGTTAAAATTGTAATGCCAGTAAGGCACTTTTAACGGTTCTAGGTCTAATCCGTCTCCATCTGTAGGGTTAATCACTGAATACTTACCGATTAAATCTGGATAAATGTAACCCCCTTGCTCACCTAAAACTAATAACCCTCTCTCGCCAATGCTAGATAAACAATTATCTGTATAAGCTTGAATCGGCTGAAATTCTAGTGGTACACTTTGAATGATTGGCTCACCTTCCGTAGTAAGATCTTCTTTAATCACGGTTTTAGTAAAATACATTACTCCCGCAAAAGCAAATAGAATCACAATACCAATTATGATAAAGACTGTCACTTGTCCGCGTTTACTTAGCGGACTCACTCGTTTCACCTGCCCCCTCTTACTCATAGAACTACTTCTAAATCCACGCCTCTTTTTATCACGCATATTATTATATAAAAAGAAAAGAATTAAGGTATATAAAGGTTCTTATTTCATATTTATAATAAACAAGTTAAATTAACAGATTTTCGCCCCATCTTTAGCTCCGGGAACAGTAACCACTTTACCAGCAATATTTAACTCTTTACCGTTACAAACAACTTTTTCTTTCTGAACAACCATCTTTAACTTTTGAAAATCACTATAAGAAACTTCTTTCTTGGAATTAACTAACTTTCCAAACCCAACCGAACTCCCAACAGCGACCTTTCCCGGATCTAAAAAGTATAAATCCTTACCTTTTTCCGCTACTAAAATCATTGCTTCACTCCATTCTCCACGCAATTTCGCTTTTTTAAGATTAGTACAAAATACTGTCTGCCGATTTAATAATTCTTTAACAGAAAATTTTTTTTTCAATCCAGCAACTACTTGCCTCTTCTCTTTTCCAAAATTAACTTTCAATAAATATAATGAATCCGCATCAGGATGGTCTTTCACTTCAATTATTTTACCTACTTTCATTTGCAGAGGAAAAGTTTCCTGCTCAACAGTTTCACTTTTTTCCGGAATCTTTTCAATCTTCTCAACCAATTTTACAACTTTCTTGACCTTCCCTTGCCACTTAAAGTTAAGATCGGCCCAACCAACTTTCCGTTCGCCTAAAGCAGAAAATATTTTCTCACTAAACTGTGGCAAAATCGGACTAACTAAAATTGCTAAATTACGTGCAAGATTTACACAAAATCCAACCTCACCACTCTTTTTTTCTTTATCTTTCCATGGTTCAGCTTTCTGAAAATAAATATTACCTAAATCAGCTATCTGTAAAATATATTTCACCGCTAATTTAAAATTCTGCTCCTGATAATTTTGTTTAATCTTCTCAAACAATCCTTCAACTTTCTTAACCAAAACTTTCTCGTCTTTAACCTCTTTAACCTGTCCATAATTCTTTTCGGCAAAAGTAAGTGTCCGATAACAAAAATTTCCTAAATTCCCCATCAAAACATTATTAACCACCGCTTGAAAATCAGTAAAATTTAAATCTACATCAACTACTTTCCGATCCAAGTGTTGCGCATAATAAAACCTTAACGCTTCTGGCTGATACAATTTCAAAAAGTCTTTCGCCGTAAAAAAAGTTCCTCGCGATTTACTCATTTTCTCGCCATTAACTGTAACCCAACCATGCGTCGTTAACTGGGGAAGTGGTATGCCCACTGCCATTAACATCGCCGGCCAAAATAAGTAATGAAAATACGCAATATCCTTCCCGATAAAATGTTGTACACTGCCTTTATACCAATAATCTTCCCACTTACATTTAGCAGTATCACAATAATTTTTTGTTGAAGAAATGTAACCTATCGGCGCATCTAACCAAACATAAAAATACTTCGTTTCTCCCGTCTCTTTCTTACTACCCGGAATTTCAAAACCAAAATAGGGACTATCTCGAGAAACACACCAATCATCTAAATCTTTTAACCAATTCATTAACCAATTTTTTACTTCTGGTTGTAAATTTGCTTCTTTAGAATCAAACCACTTCTGCAATTTTCCGGCAAATGAACTTAACTTAAAAAAATAATGCTCACTCTCTTTTTGTACGGGACTTTGACCACAAATCGAACATTTCGGCTCAACTAAATCAATGCCTTTTAAAACACTCCCACACTTCTCACAAATATCACCATATTGATCTTCTGCCTGACAATGCGGACACTTTCCTTTCACATAACGATCGGGAAGGGACCTTTTACAATTCTCACAATAAATAACTTTAATTTTTTTAGTATAAATTAATTTTTTCTTCTGTAATTCAGCAAAGAAATATTCTGCCAATTCTTTATTCTCTTTAGAGTCTGTATGATAAAAATTATCGAACTTAATTAAATATGAAGCAAAATCTTTTTGATGTTCTTTTGAACATTCTAAAGCAAATTTTTTAGGCTCTTTACCAGCTTTTTTAGCATTAAC
>JAHJDQ010000020.1 GCA_018812355.1 Nanobdellota archaeon
AGTGGAGTATTTGTTGTAAGACCAATTGAAAATAGCTTTGACTCTTATTATTTTTATTATATCTTAAACAGTGAATATTTTGATAGATTCATAGGAATCCTTAAAGCTGGTTCAACTATATCACATTTGTATCAAAAAGATTTTACCAATTTCATATTTCCTTTACCTTCATTAGAAGAACAGAAGAAAATTGCTACAATATTCTTATCCGTTGATAAACAAATAAAAGATAACAAAGAACTTCTTAATGAATTAAAAGAAATCAAAAAAGGACTTATGCAAGACTTATTAACTGGTAAGGTGAGGGTTGCTGTATGACTTATGAAATAAACAGATTCAAAATAAAGTATAGTGATGAAACAAAAGATAAATTTGAAGATGTATCTGAACAGTTAGAGTTGCCAGAAACAATAATTGAAACATTTGATTATATAATAAACAAAACAAATCAAGAACTTTTAGATTTTTATACCCCTCCACTTAATGAGAAAAAGTATTATGAAGTATTTATGAGTCAAGCTTTGCATATGGAATTATTATTAAGAAAACTAATTTCATTAAAATTAAATATTCCAATCAATGATTTTTATAAGAATAGTTTTTATGATTTGATTAACATTGCATTTGAGAATGATTTGATATATGATGACCAAGCAATAGAGTTTCATAAAATAAGAGTAATGAGAAATAAGTTAGCACATAACTTTTTACATCATTTTGAATTTAATTTTGCAGATATAGTAGATACATTTGGCAAAAATACAATTAAAATATTAGAACTTCAAGATAGGATAAATAAAAAATGAATCCAGAAGAACAATTAAAAATCCAGCAAGATGAATGGACTTTAGTAGAAGAACCAGCAATTGAATTATTTAAAAAGCTGAATTATAATTTCTACGAGAACAAGCAGATTAAAAGAGAGCTTCACCAATTCTTTTTAATAGATGTTCTAAAGAAGAAAATCAAAGAACTTAACTCTTGGATAAGTGAAAATAATCTTAACAAGGTAATGAGAGAGATTACTTTGCTTCAAGCAACTTCAACCATAGAAGCTAACGAGAAGTTCTTTTATAAATTAGTTAATTACATTAGTGTTAAGCAAGATTTGGGTAAAGGAAATAAATCACAGACTGTTAAAATAATTGATTTTGAGAATCCAGATAAGAATGATTTTACAATAATCAACCAGTTCTATATCAAATCAAAAGATTTTCCAATAAAGCCAGACCTTGTTGCTTTCATTAACGGAATACCTATTGCAGTAATTGAGTGTAAGAGTCCACATATTGAAGAACCAATTGATGAAGCTATAAGTCAGTTATTTGGATATAGGGAAAAGAATGAACAATTCTTTTATCCTAATCAATTATTAGTTGCATTAGCAAAGTTTAGAGCAGAATATGGCTCAACATTTTCAAAAGCTAAATACTTCTTTAATTGGAGAGAACCTTATCCTCTGTCAAGAGAACAACTTAAAGATAAGTTAGGTAAATCAACTTTAACAGAACAAGACATTCTGCTTTATTCTTTATTTGACAAAGAAAATATTCTTGACATAATTAGAAATTATACTGTGTTTGAAGAACAAGATAATGATAAAGTAAAAAAAGTATGTAGATATGTTCAGTTTATTGCTGGAAATAAAATCATAAAAAGATTAGAAGAACATAAAGGAGGAGTTATCTGGCACACACAAGGTTCTGGTAAATCCTTAACTATGCAGTTTAGTGCTATTAAATTAAGAAGATTAAACAAACTAAAATCTCTTGAAAATCCTTGTATTGTTATAGTAACTGATAGAACTGATTTAGATGACCAAATAACTAATACATTTGTTACTGCAATTTTCCAAATCCTATCTCAATTGATAGTGTTGAAAATTTAAGAAAGGAACTAAAAGACCCTAAAGGTAAAACAATCTTTACAACTATTCAAAAATTCCTAACCAAAAAAGGAGAAGTTCATCCAGTATTATCAAATTCTCCAGATATAGTATGCTACATCGATGAAGCTCAAAGGACTCAATACAAAGACCTTGCTTTGAATATGAGGACAGCAATACCTAATGGAATATTTGTAGGATTCTCTGGCACTCCATTAGAGAAAAAGGATAAATCTACAACAAGAGAATTTGGTTCATACATTGATAAGTATTTACCTAAACAATCAATTGAAGATGGAGCAACTGTTGAGATTAAATATCAACCAAGATTAGAAAAATTACATATTAAAGATAGCAATATTGACATTTTATTTGATGAACACTTTGATGATTATACAGATGAGGAGAAAGAAGAAATCAAAAAGAAGTATGGAAGATATAGGATTATTGCTGAAGATGAGAAAAGAATAAGAGATATTGCTAAAGACCTTCTTGAACATTTCAATTCAACTGTAAAACCAGAAGGGTTCAAAGCACAGATTGTTTCTTCAACAAGACAGTCTGCAATAACTTATAAGAAAATCCTTGATGAATTGGGTGCTCCAGAGTCAGAAGTTATTATTTCAAAGAATCCAAAGGATGCAGTTAAGTCTGATTTAAGAAATTATTACAAAACAAAGACTCAACAAAGAGCACTAATCAAGAGATTCAGAAAAAAAGATGATAAATTAAGTTTCTTGATAGTGTGTGATATGTTACTTACTGGTTTTGATGCACCGATTGAACAAGTTATGTATCTTGATAAGCCATTAAGAGAACATAATCTTATGCAAGCTGTTGCAAGAGTTAATAGACCTTTTTCTGAAAATAAGACTCACGGTTTAATTATTGATTATTGTGGTATTACAAAAAGATTAAAAGAAGCTTTGGCAATCTTTAATGATGGTGATATTACTGGATTCTTAACACCTTTACTTGATGATGTAAGAAAAGCTGAACAATCATTAAATAGTGTTAAGAAGTTCTTTAGCAAGATTCCAAGTTCTTATGATTCTGATAAGTATGTTGAAGCTTGTGTTCTTGAAGCATTAGCTTCAAGAGACCAAAGGATTAGGTTTGAAAAATCTTTCAAGGAGTTTGTTAAGTATGTAAATAATATTATGCCTAATAGACAAGCTAATCAGTTTAAGAAAGATTTGTTTTTCTATGGTAAAATATACAATGATATGCGACTAAATTATGATATTAAGAAAAGAAGCATTCTTGATGTATCTGAAAAGATTAAGGAATTGATATATAGTAATCTTGAATCTAAAGGAATAACTGTACTCCGCGAACCAGTTTCAATTTATTCTGCTGATTTTAATGAGATGGTCAGTAAGAAAAAGTCAGATAAAGCAAAAGCAAGTATAATGGAGCATAAAGTTAGAACTACAATCAATAACTTAATGCCAACTAATCCAATATATTTTACTTCATTAAGGGAAAGACTTGAGAAAATAATTGTTGACCACGAAAAAGATGTTCTTGATACTACTAATCTTTTAGTTGAGCTTAATACAATCAAAGATGATTTAGATGTTGGCAAGGTAGCAAAACAGCACAATATGAAAGAAGAAGAATATGCTATCTATCAATTATTAAGAAACATTTATGTTAAACTTGATGCAAATAG
>JAHJDQ010000152.1 GCA_018812355.1 Nanobdellota archaeon
CACCAAGTGACCAATTGTTTTTGTTTAAAGCGTTTAAGACTGATTTGGTAATTGATGAATATTTAGTTGAATCTATACAAACTAGCGATATACCAAAATAACCAAATTTCTCTGTTTCATCTATAAATATAAATTTCATTTATTTTGCCTCTTCTTACCTAATTTATTCCACCATTTCTTAAGCCTCTTGTTTACTTGTGGGACGGCGATTACACCCAAAGAGACTAATATTAAGTTTTGTAGTACGCTGTAAATATTTTTGGTGTTGAACCAAACAATTGTCAAGTATGTTATTCCTAAAACTAAAACTAATAGAACAAAGTACCTTTCTCTATCTTTCATAAATGATTGAACTAATTTATTTTTTGCCCTTGCAAATTGGTGAATAATCAGTGTAATAATAACAACCTCATATGAAAAAAAAGTTATAATTGCTAAGCCAGTTTTAACATGGTTAAAAAGAGTATTGTCTGGAAGCACCAAATAATGATTTAGAGTCAACATAATAGTTCCCAAAACAAACAGGGTAAACATATCAATTAGTTTAGGAAGATCAATAAGATTTTTTTTGCTCATCTTATGAACCTCCTTAAGAACTCAATTATCATTAAGAATATCATTAATGGGATTAATGAACTAATAATACTCTCAATATTTCCAGAAGTAAGAGGCTTAAAGATAAAACTAACTATTGGAACCATTACTATTAAAACCAAAATCACACTTACTAAAGTTAAGATTTCATCAATTTCCATTATATCAGCAACTCTCCCTTGAAAGTTTTCTGCATTAAAGCATTAAATAACTTGTCAATATGATTTTTTGAATGTTTCTGTTGCTCTTTCATAGATTCAACTTCTTTGACAATTGAAGCAAATCTATTTTGTAGTTCTATTGGTGGTACAGGAATATTCAATTCTGATAAAATTTTTAAGTTAATATTCTTTTGAGCAGATTCTGGTGCTGATTCTTCTAATGTTTTTTGTAGAAAAGACATCCACCACTGAACATATTCGGTATTAACTTTATCATTTGGTGCAAACCCCACAATACTATCTGGAAAACAGGCATCAAAAGTAAGAATGCCAGTTAGTGCAATATTTGCAGCGATAGTTATACATAATGTACCCTTAGGCCACATTCGGCTTTGTGCCAAACCTAAATCTGAATAACTTTGAGTATAATTCCGTATATATCCTTTGGAACTTGCAACCTCTCCTGTTTGAATTAATGGATGTCTACCCCCTAATAATTTTGGTTCATTCCTAGGTCTGTGTTTAGATTTCCCTCTTGCTAAAGTTCCAACTGCATCAAGTTTAAATAAAGTCCACTTCTTTGAATTCTTCACGGGATTACCAAACATCTCTAAGAAAACACCCCTCAAGAAATCTTTAGTCAATTCATCTGCTTCTTTTCGCCATTCTTTTGTTTTTTCTGCTTTTTCAAGAATTGCAACGATTTCTTTCTGTGTTTCTAATGGTGGAAGATTTATCTTAAATTTTGAAAATTCTGATTTGTTGAGTAGGGGAACAACTGCTGATGATGCTCTTTTTTCTAGAATGGGTTTTATTTTTTTAATTAAATAATAAATAAATCTTGAATCTGCAATCTCTTCATTAGGGATTATACTATTTATTTGCTGGTTCGTACATAATTCACATCCTGCTATTGCTACCTTACCAATAATTCCAATACAAGAAACAATTATGCTACCTTTCGGAAGAATTCTTACTTTAGATCTTCCCTTCTCAGATATTTTTTCCTTTGAATTTGAAACATACATTCCATGATTTAAATCGGGCGGTTTTATCCAAGGGATTGAATTTCCATAATATTCAGGGTTTACCCTAGGTGGTGTACTTCCAGTCACTATTTGGCCGATGTCCTTCAATTCAACTTCCTTCCATCCCTTTGGCAGTTTCATCTATTTATCACTCTTTTTTTAGATTTAAATAATCCTTTAATTGATTTAATAAATGGTAAATACAAATAAATCATAATTGATAATAATGCTACTTCTATAAAACTCATTAGAATCATCATTCTCCAGCTCATAAACGAACTCATTTTAATGATATTTGAAAAATCATTTACACCTACTGTAAAATAAGCTAACGGCATTATTAAAATATTTATAATAGCATCAGCAAAAGGGAGTATTCCTATTATACTGAGAATGTTTTTATATTTTAAATTTATCTTTAATATTAATCTTATGATTAAAAGTAATATCAATCCAAACAGATATGGAGAAATAACAATTAAAAAATAACCTAACAATGATCCACTTTCCATATTTGGTAAACTAACTGTGGGGATAATGGAATTGAGATTAAGATTTGCTTCGTATCCCAGTGAGATAGCAGTAAAATAATGAATTAACTCATGAATAAAATAGGCATAAATCAAAAAAATTCCCATTAAAAATAAAATTACCTTAATATTATTTTGACACCATTGAGAATAACTTTTTAAATAATTCATATTCTCTTCCTCACTAATTTGCTAGGAATTGGAACAGATTCTTCTTTATTCTTATTGATGTAAGTGTTTCTCTCATCTATTGCTTTTTGGATTGCATCTTGTAATTGTAACAAAGATTCAGCAGGCAAATCATCTTCAATGTAAGCCATAATTTCTTTATCAAGTAAAATTCTCCAGCTAAAATTATCTTTATGTTTGTTATACAAGAAAATATTTTTTCCTGCGAGCATATGTGAAACGGGATCTTCTAATTCTTCAGCAACTAATCTTTTAACCACAGAATTAACAGACTCATTATTTAATTCACAATATTTTTGTAGCTTAGAATATTCATCTCTTGAAATCTTCCCCATGACAACTTTATTTTGGTCTGAACCTGTTGGTTTTGCTTTCATAACAAGCTGAGAAGCTAGCTAGTATTTAAATCTTTTCTTTGGC
>JAHJDQ010000153.1 GCA_018812355.1 Nanobdellota archaeon
AATAATTAACTTTTTTTAATCATAAATATTATATATCCCTTCTTCATTTTACTTAATATGATTACTGTTGCTCAAATGAAACAGCTCGAACATGATGCCGTGCAAAGAGGCATCTCTTTAAAAGAATTGATGGAGAATGCCGGTAAACAAGTTTATTTAACAGTAAAGGAGAAGTATGATTTAGCTGATAAAACTATTGTCATCTTCTGTGGACCAGGTAATAATGGTGGTGATGGTTTTGTTGCTGCTCGTCACTTCTCTCAAGATTGTTTAGTGACGGTTTTATTTTTTGGCGATAAAGAAAAATTAAGTGATCAAGCTTTAGAAAATTATCGTCAAGCTTTCAAAAAAGTTACTATTATCAAAATTGAACAAAAAGAAGATTTAGAAAAATTTCATTTTCAGAAAGATTTAAATTTTATTCTTATCGACGCTTTATTAGGAATAGGAGTACAAGGAAAAGTACGAGAACCGGTTTCATTCGGAATAGATTTATTCAATTCCTTAACCGGGATTAAAGTAGCTGTCGACTTACCTTCTGGCATGAATCCTGATACTGGAGAAGTGGAAGATAAATCCTGCCAGGTTGATTTAATTGTTTGTTTCCATGACTTGAAACAAGGCTTAGTGAAACTTAAAAAGAAAACTGTTGTTGTTGATATTGGCATCGATGATGATATCATTAAAATTGAGAAAGCTTAGTTTCTGCCTTCTGAAGTAAATCTTTAAGTTTTTTAAAACTTAATAGTTTCAAAGCTTCTCGATAATTTAACCACTTAAAATCTTCATGTTCATGAGAAATGATAACTTCATTATTATCTTCAACTTTTCCTAAAAACCAAGTCACTTCCTTAAGTATAGTTTTACTCTCCTCTTTAAATGAATAACAATCATTCTCTTTAAACTCTGTTATTAATTTAATATTGGTCAATCCTGTTTCCTCTTCAACTTCTCTTATTGCTGCTTCTTTTGCTGTTTCATTTAATTCTATCTTGCCTTTAGCAAAACCCCAATAATGATCAATAGTACTATATCTTAAAATTAAATATTCTCTTTGTTCTTTTTCTCTAAATAGAATTATCCCTGCAGATTTTATCATTATAAAGCTATTGAAGAAGGTGTACTTAAATTTTTCTGTAAGGAAGGTTTGTGTTTACAACAATAATCTCTATCTCGAACTTTATTCAAACAATTTGTTCCGTCTCGGCATTTTGCTTGACAAGGTCGAATTTCTTTAAGAATCGTCCCTGAATAAATTTTTTTAATCATTTTAAGAAATACTAAATATTCATTACGATCGAGAGGATTGAGATGAACTAAGAAACCTCTTTTAATTCTTTGAAATGATTTGACAATGGAATTTTGCAGAAGGAATTTTTTAAAATTATTTCTCTGAAAAGGAAAAAGTTCAATTTGCAGTTGGTAAGTTAAAGGCATCATGATGAAATTATGGTTTTAGGATTATATATAATCTCGGTTGGAATAAATTCAACCAAAAAGTTTAAAAAAATGGGTATATCCTAAAAAACAATGTTTTCTAAAATCCTTCCTTTAGGCTTGAAACAGGCTTTCTCTACTCGGGATAAGATTGTTGAACTTTTATCAGCTGAATGGCCCTTATCTACCCGTCGTCTTCATCACCTTCTAAAGATGAAGTATGCTACTTCCATCACCTATCAAGCAGTGCATAAACTTTTGCATCAGCTTCAAGAGGAACAAGTTGTTGTTCGCCTGAAGCATGATTGGAAATTAAACGAGAACTGGGTTGAGGATCAGGCATTATTCTTTAAAAAGGTCAATACTCTGTATAAACAGAAAAACTCTTTACTTGGAGAAAAGCTTAAGATAGTTGCTTTTGATGTTAATGGCGTTTTAACTTCAGAGATGACCCATGTTGAGTTTGCCAAAAATAGTCCGCACTATGAGGAAATAAAAAGGCTCATTACTATTCAGACCTTAGGTAAAGTTTCCATTAAGTATGCTTTTCATAAATTAGCTCAACTGATGAAAGGAATATCTTTATTTGATGTCTTAAAGTATTCTGGAGAATTTTCTTTAATGCCTGGTGTTGAAGAAACTATAAAAAAGCTTAAAGAGCAAAATGTTAAACTAGGCTTGGTCACTACCGGATTTAAGATTTCCATGGAGTGTTTAAATAATCGGCTTGGCAATCCTTTTGATTTTATTATTTCTAACGAACTTGTTTTTGTTGACGACAAATCAAAAGAATTGTCTTTTGAAGATCTTAATGAGATTATTAAAAACGGGGATGAAAAAGAACTAAAAAAAATAAAAATAAGTGAACTTAAAATAGTTATTGATAAAAAAAATAAGAAAACTAGTCTTCTCCGAAAATATCTTATCGAAAATAATCTTGAATTTAAGTTTACTTGTTGTGTTGGCGATTCCATGGGTGATGCTGACTTTATTAAAATTGCTGGAGAAGAAGGAGGAATGGGAATTGCTTTTAATCCTAACCTTTCCTTATTGGAATATGCTCATTATCTTAAAAATCAAGGTAAGAATGTTAAGATTGTTGAATCTAAAGATTTACGCGATATTTTATCTTTGTTTACATGAGTTATTGATCAAAATAACCTTCTTCTCTAGCGTAAACTAACATTTTTTCAAAAACTTTATTTATCTCAGGAAACTCTTTATGATACTCTCCCTTTAATCTTCTGACTTTGTCTTCATCCCAACTTTTCCAATATTTTGGATAATCCAGAAAATGTATCTCGGCGTCAAGATACTCCACCGCTTTAGCAAACTTAGCTTCCCGAGTTTTTTGTTCCTCAAACTCCATAAATAAATAATAAAACTTTTCACCAATAATTTTAGGAAATTCTTCTTTAAGCTGTTTAGCTACTTCCAATTCTTTTGTTTGCTTAGCTTTTCTTTCTTCTACTTTTGTAATACAGACATCGCCAGTTTCAATCTCAACCACATCATGATACATTAATAATTCATAAACTTTTAAGCGATCTAACTTTTCTTTCATCTGACTCAAGAAAAAATCTGCTAAGATTAGTGCACTCCAAGTGTGCTCAGCAGGACTTTCCTTACGTTTGCCTACAGGACCTACTCTTTCCACGCCTTTCAGTTGATACAATTTTCTTAATTTGTTAATCTCTTCCATTTTATTTTAAAAAATCATAACCTTTTAAGTTTTTTATCTTATACAATTCAATGAACTTCTTCTTTCCGTGCGGTGTTTTTAATAATCTTGCTCTAAACATATAATGATTATCAAAAATAGCATTAATAAATTCAGAATGAACTTTTTTCCATTCTGTGGGATTGTTCTTAACAAAATTGGCCCATCTTTCAACTTGTTCTAGATGGTTTTCTCTCATAATCTTAACCTCTTAATTAATTCTTTAACATGATCAATTTCAGCTTTATTTACTAGTTCGGAATAAACAATTCTTAAATGTCTCGCATCTTCTAAATCTTTTGGACTTTTAAGTAATTCTTCCTTAAAAGCAATATTAACATTAACATTACTAA
>JAHJDQ010000154.1 GCA_018812355.1 Nanobdellota archaeon
CACCAAGTGACCAATTGTTTTTGTTTAAAGCGTTTAAGACTGATTTGGTAATTGATGAATATTTAGTTGAATCTATACAAACTAGCGATATACCAAAATAACCAAATTTCTCTGTTTCATCTATAAATATAAATTTCATTTTAACGGAATTTCCTCTTATACTCAGGGTATAATACATAAAGTTCTTTTTGAAGTTGTAAGTTTGTCTTTTTTGAATATTTGATGGCTTTTTTTGCTTCTGGTAAAAATCTAATCCAAAAGCCACCTAAGATAATACTAAAAATAATAGCAACACTTATTGTATAAAAATTAAGTCCAACAATGACATAAACAACAGAAAAAGCAGAGACCATTAATGCTGTAGCAGACATTAAAATACTCATAAAGAATATAGACATATTCATAAGAGCATCTCTATTCGCTTGATCGTACTGAATCATAAATTGCTTATCTTTTTTTGAACGCTTAATCATTCTGCTTTTTACCTCCAGTAAATGGAATAAAATCTTGTAAAGTAGCATCTTCAAAACTTCTCTTGAAAAAATTAAGCACTTTTTCTGGAAGCTTTTCTTCTCTTGAGTCTAAAGTAAAACCAAAGAATTTGTATTCACCGACATTCATTCCATCAAATTGGCTTTGGCTATTTGGATTTGGTTTTCCTAATGGAAGTAAAAGAGACCCTTTATATTCAACAGTATCACCCTTATAATATTCTCCTTTCAAAATACCTACATTCTCTTTAACTTTCTTTATTTCAAGAATTAAAATCATTTGAGAATATTTGTGGTTGTTGTCTATTGGCTGATTTTCCTTCTTTAGTATTTCAATAACTTCTTCCTTAGTTGGAAGAGGAACTATTGTTTCATCCTGCTGAATCTTATCTAATTCTTTATTTTCCATGGGATTTCCCCCCCTTAGAAACTTTAGTTCTATTCTCAATTAATTTGATAAAATTATTAGCAATCTCAACGATATCATCATAAGTAAGAATTTCAACGTCATGAAGATAAGAGTTCAGAGACTTTAAAGCTCTTCTGGTATCTTCAGCAGTTCTTCCAATAACAATTATTCCTTTTGGTTTATGGATGGTGATTCCTTTTTCCCATTTAATATTTGTTTTATCAATCTCATATGTCTCAAGATATCCAATAACTTGGGAAATTGCATTTTTAACGTCTGCAGACATTTGATATTTCCTAGAAATATCTTGTTCAGGAACTTCTTCCTTTTCACCTACAAATAATGGACAAGATGGAAGTTTTAATTCAATTACATCGTAATATGTATCGTATCTCTGTAAAAGAAAATCAATGCGGTCTTGTTTTCTATTAATTTCTTCTTTAGAACCTTCAACATAATTTGGTCCAAATACCCATGGGTGCTCATATAGCCAAGTTTGAATCTCCTTTTCTTTAGAATCTTCTTTTAATAATTTTTTGAAATCTTTTATATCACTTTTGAACTCAGACAAACTAATCGCAAATTTCTCTTCTCTTAACTTCCCTACTTGTTCCAATAAACTGTCTATGATATCTTTTTGATGAGTTACTTGCTTTTTTGTCTTAGCTTTTAGTTCTTTAAGTGATTTATTTTCTTTAATCATCTTTTCAATTTTTTCATCTGATAATTCAGAATCCCATCCTAGTTCTTCTGCACCTTTTTCAAGCATTTTTTGTACGATTCTTAGATACTTATCGGATGGGATAGTAAACCAATTTCTAAAACGCTTTAATCTTAAAACCAATTCTCCATCTTTTTTTCTCTTCCCAAGAACTAAATGCATCCAGCCAAAACTTTTATCAGAGATTTTAATAATCTTTATTACATCATGACGATCTGTCCATTTTGTAATCTCTGGTTTTTTATTTTCTGCCATTTTATTTTCCACCTAAAAAAGCCCGTTCAACAAATTCAACAATTGTTCCTGTGATACCATTTGCAATTGCACTATATACATAAAATTCAATGAATAAAACAAATTCTTCGTTTGTTATTCCGCCTGGTAAAAATTTCAAGAGTAATCCTAATAGTGGAAGAACCAAAGCCATTCCTGCTAAAACTTCAATTCTTTTTCTAGTTGAGCGTATCTGTCTAGCTAAAGCAAAATATCCAACTCCCATCATAACTGCTTGTAGTATTATTAAAAAAATTAAGATGCCCTCCATTATACCAACTCACCCTTGAACGCTTTTTGCATTAAAATATTAAAGAAATTGTCTAGCTCTTGCTTGGATTTATTTTGATATTTATTCATAACTTCAACTTCCTTAACAATTAAAGTAAATTTATTTTGAAGTTCTATTGGTGGAAGAATGATTTCATAATTTTTAATATTCCTATCAGAAACTGCTGGGTAAGATGCACCTTTTGCTATTTTCACCATTGATTCAATAAATCTTGAACTTCTTGCAATTTGATATAAATATTCTGGAACTACTTTGTTTTTATCTGCTCTTAATACACAAAATCCTGTTGAGCAAATCTGTTGATCTAAGATTTTAGGAACTAAAGCCACAGAATTCAGGTTAGGCCTTACAGTGGAAATTATTAAATCGTTAAAATTTACTTTTTGTTTTGCTCTGCTTGGTGCATCTTTACCTAAAACTTTTCTCGTTTCTATAATTTTTCCTTGCTTATTGTCAATAGAAGATATATCAACATAATCAAAAAACTGATTTGGATAATCTTTTACGGGATTTTCCGTTTTTATTTTTGTTACTACTTCATTAATCCTTATTGTTGCATATTTCCCCTGTCCAAACATCTCCTTAAAAATACTTTTCAAAAAATCTTTAGTTAAATCATCTGCTTCTTTTCGCCATTCTTTTGCTTTTTCAGCTTTTTCAAGAATTGCAACGATTTTTTTCTGTATCTGAATTGGGGGGATTATTAAAGAAATTTTTTTGATAAATTGATTATTTATTCCTCTTTGTGTAGAACCAGTGCATAATTTATCTTTTAATTTATTAAATTCTTCAGATGTAAATAACAACCTTAAATATTCTGTATCAACTAATTTTTCATTAACTTTTATACCTGCAAACCCAGTTGATAAGATATATTTTTCAATTTCATTTTTATTTATTTCATTAAAAGAATAAACTTTTAGTGTTGATTGCATTTTTGCAAACCAAATAGAATTTAAAACAGGTTGCATATTTGCCCTTGATGGTCTTTCCCCATATGAAATAATATCTTCTATTTTTATTATTCTTGTTCCTTGGATTGATTCAGTTGATAAATAATCCTTTTTCCCTTGAAATTTATTTATTCCACTAGACAATAGGGTGAAGTAATCATCGTTTCCTAATTCCACTTCTTTCCATCCCTCTGCTAGTTTTTTAGTTCCCATCGTTATTTTGCTCCTGTCTTTTGGCAATATTCGCTTTAAGAGTATTAATCATCATATCCATGAATTCATTTTGTGGTTGTACATTATCATAAGTTACAACCAATCTTTTCCAAACATTTTTTAGATCTTGTTTAAATTGCTGAAAATTACTTTCCAATGTTTTGTCTTTGCCGTATTGTGCATGACCAAAATCCCAACTATGTGCTAGAATGTTTCTTACTTTTCTTAGCTTAGTTAACATTTGAAAAGTATCATCGCTTATTATTTTCCATTCGTCTCTCAGAATGCTTATCTTTTGTGCTAAATCTACTTTTGTATTTAGAGAATCTAACCATGCACCTTTTGCAGAAAAATCATTTTTCAAAATAACTGCCTGAATAATTTCATTTACCATAAATTCAATTTTAGAGAAAGAATCTAAGATTTCCCCCCGATCTAGGCTTCTTGGAACAACGTTACCGAAATCTTCAGCGTGCATCCCATGGCTAATGCTAGTTCTATAAACTCGCATCCATCTTTTTTTACCAACTATGAAACATTTAATGGGTCTAACTTTATTTTCAGTCATAAGTTTGTTCAACTCACCTAACTTAGTTTCATCAATATCTTTTGGTTCTCCAACATCTAGAGGTTCAATCATATTCTATCCCTCACTAACTTACTAGGAATTGGAACAGATTCGTCTTTCTTCTTATTGATATATGTGTTCCTCTCGTCTATTACTTTCTTGATTGATTCATGCAATTGCACCAATGATTCAGCAGGCAAATCATCTTCAATGTAAACCATAATTTCCTTATCAAGTAAAATTCTCCAGCTAAAATTATCTTTATGCTTGTTATACAAGAAAATATTTTTTCCTGCGAGCATATGTGGAACAGGATCTTCTAATTCTTCTGTAACCAACCTCTTAATAACAGAATTAACAGACTCCTTCTTTAATTCACAATATTTTTGTAGCTTAGAATATTCATCTCTTGAAATCTTCCCCATGACAACTTTATTTTGGTCTGAACCTGTTGGTTTTGCTTTCATAACAAGCTGAGAAGCTAGCTAGTATTTAAATCTTTTCTTTGGC
>JAHJDQ010000155.1 GCA_018812355.1 Nanobdellota archaeon
ATTTTTTAATTTAAAAGAAAAGAGAAAAAATAAAAAAGTTTATTCTTCTGAGTCGGTGCAGTTTACGCCTTCAACAAGGTCAGCAACACATTCGTCGCCGTTAACGCTTCCTGCTTCGATAGCTGCAAACATAGCTTGCCTTGCTGTAAAAGAACCGTTCAGAACAAAGAGGTGATAATCTATACCGTCTGCTCCTGAAATTGTTTCTAAAGTTAGAACAGCCGTATCATCAGCTACTAAAGGGAATAGCTCTGGAAGTATTTCACCAAAATAGGCATTATTTCCAGAAATGAATCCATCGGAAAGAGGTAAACCAGCTGCATCAACTAAATCGCCTTCATTATATGTAGGGTTAGAAGCACAAACTCCTAAATCACTTTGTGTAGCATAATCTGCCGGTGTAGAGGCTACACAAGCACCATTAGTCATACAAGTTGTTCCATCTGCTCTCACAAGCTGACTTAGATCAGTACATCCAGATTCAGTTGCATCTCCACTAATATCTTCGCCAGTTTCGCCACTAGTATCAGCGTCACCAGTCCCATCAGTATAAGCATCCATAAGGTCTGCGATTGGATCTCCAACAGCATCAGTAGTTACAACATCTTGGGTATCAGCATCTGAGGTGATATCAGAACCAATATCTGCACTAACTTCTGGAACAGCATCTTGGGTATCATAACCAAGATCTGGAGTATCAGAACCAGCGTCTTGGGCATCATAACCAGTATCAGAAACACTGCCATTGCCATTAGGTGCGCCGAAAAGGTATCTTATTGATTGATCTCCATAACCACAAGAATCAATTCGAGCAACAGAAGTTTCAGTTACATCATTAACAGTAACTTCTAAAGTAACACCAAAAGGGACTTCTAAACATGAAAAGGTTCCATTCTCTTCAGAACCACAAACTGTTCCTTCATGTAATGTTCCTTCGTGTTGTTCTCCCCAACGAGCTCTTACAATAGCACCTTCAATTGGTTGTCCAGTCAGATAATCATCGACAGTAACATTTAAATTATAAGAATTTTGCGTAGCACAAGCGTCAGACCCAGCATCAGAGGGCATATTACTATCATCAAAGCTGCAGCCAGCACCTAATACAGGGGCTAATCCGAATGCTCCAGCTAATCCTAAAGTTTGAGTAATTTTATTCATTGGTTTATACATTTTAAGACCTCGTTAATATGTTTTTGTTACTCATTAGTAGCACTTATATATAAATCTTTTGGTAATTCAAATGAAAATGAAAAAAACGAAAAGATAGATTTAAAAAAACCTCTAGAGAAAAGATATGATGATTAGAAAAGTTATTCTATGATAATAACTTAACTCGATCTTCTTCTTTTAGCCATTTGTTAACTTTTATCTTCTTATTTCTTCTTAAATATTTAGGAACCAACTTATAAAATTCAATCATGATTCTCCTAATTTCCTCTTCATTCTTTGGACCTCTGTTAAAAAGAAGTAATTCAAATTGTTTTTTGTGCCTTTCTAATTCAAAACCGACTTCATGATGATATTTCTTTAAATTATTTAAGTTAGAAAGAAGAATTGTGTAAGTAGCTGTCTGTTGTCCTTTCTTATTGATGTATAACTTAGAAAAAAATGGTTTGACATTTATTCCAAAATATTTTAACATTTTTGCTTCATCTAGCATTAATTGTGGGATATTGGATTTAAGCTTTTCCAGAAACTTTTTAGGGATATCTTTGTGGTAGTAAGTTCTTTCTTTTGCGGGAAAATTACAAAAAAAATTAACAGAATTAACTCTGTTTATTTGAATTCTTGGAACAATGTACCACACTCCATTTTTGGGGCTAGAAAATGCGTATATTGAAGCTTCCTCACTAATATTCCCCCTCCACCAGATTTTACAATGCTCTTTGTTATTCAGTATATAATTTGGAATCTTAATTGGTGCAAAGTTCTTATTTCCTTCAATACCAAGCTTAAGAAAATGTTTTGCAAACAATGGAGGAAAAGATAGACAAATTGTTTGATCTCGAACATCAAGTCTTTCTGAAGGAATGAATTTATTACCAATTACTTTTTTGGCAGCAGTCCTAATTATATCTAAAACATCTTTATCTTTGTTTGTGTATTCAACCATCCTACTTCTAATTCTTCCTTCATTAATGACTCCACAATCAAGTCTCACACCTTCCTTAGAATTGAAATTTAAAGGCAAAAATGGAGCTTCTATATCATCAACTAGTTTGATCCCATCCCTAATTTTATCTTTAGGAAATCCACAAAATTTACTTAACCGATGATAGGTTAATGATTTTATATACTCTTGGCTAAGAAACTTTTTCCAAGTTCTTAATTCAACATTAATTTTCTTTGAAGTTGGTGTATTTAGAACAGTATTACATTTTTGTTGTGCGATAAGTGCAACTTTATTTATATAATCTTTTTTAGCAATTATTTTAGAAAAAGGACTTTCGTTATAATCAATTAAATTTTTATTATTCATTTTTATTACCTCCAATCTTTTCACTATCTTAAAGATTGGAGTCACTAGAAAAATGGGCGAATTTGGCAAAATTCACAAAAAACTTTTAGGAGTATCGCCTCCGACCTCTGAAAGAGGGAAAAGTTTTTGTAAAGAGTTTTGACCTAGCCTCTTTTTCGCTTATTCTAATAGATTTATTAGTATATAAACTCTATCCGAGGTTGTCGAGTGGGTGTGTGGGTCAGATAAGTTTAAAAATAAATAAGATTCTAAAAAAGATATGACAATCAGACAACCAATTTGTGTACTCTTGGGACACGTCGACCATGGAAAATCTAGTATTTTAGACAAAATTAGAGGTACCGCTGTTGTAGCAGGAGAGGCTGGAGGAATTACGCAAAGTATTGGTTGTAGTAGTGTTCCTTTATGGGCAATTGAGAAAATTTGTGGTTCACTTCTTAATGCGATAAAATCAAAATTAAATCTTCCTGGGCTTTTATTCATTGATTCTCCAGGACATGCCGCGTTCACGTCGTTAAGGAAAAGAGGAGGCAGTTTAGCCGATATTGCGGTTCTCGTTGTTGACATTAAAGAAGGCTTTAAACCGCAGACAATTGAGTCGATTGAAATTTTGAAAGCGAACAAAGTGCCGTTCATTATTGCGGCTAATAAAATTGATCTCATTCCGGGTTGGGAGTTTAATGAAGATAAGTTATTATTAGAAAATATTGCTGGATTTGATACTAATTTACAAGGAGAATTTGAAAAAAAAATCTATGAATTAGTTGGAAAAATGGCTGAGTATGACTTACAATCAGAACGGTTTGATCGGGTTGATGATTATACGAAACAAATTGCCATCGTGCCAATTTCTGCTAAGACAGGGCAAGGTATTCCGGAATTGTTAATGGTTTTAACCGGATTAGCGCAAAAGTATTTGGAAAAGAAATTAGAGATTGAAGAAAAGGGCAATTGTAAAGGAACAATCTTAGAAGTTAAGGAAGAAAAAGGCCTAGGGACAACTTTAGACACGATTATTTACAATGGAACATTAAAAGTTAATGATACTCTTGTTATTGGCGGGATCGATCAAGCAATTGTGGTTAAGGTAAGAGCATTATTAGAACCAGCAGAATTAGCCGAAATGGGAGAAAAGAAAAGTAAGTTCAAAAATGTTAAAGAAGTTACTGCGGCAACAGGAGTAAAGATTGTTGCGCCTGGTTTAGATCAGGCGATTGCTGGAATGCCAGTAAGAAGTTGTCAGGGTAATCCAGGAGAGATTGAGCAATTAAAAAAAGAAGTGCAGGAAGAAGTGGGTGAGATTGTTAGTGAAGATGAAGGTAATGATGGGGTGATTATTAAAGCTGATACAATTGGCGGGCTGGAGGCGTTAAGAAATTTACTTACGGAAAAGGATATTCCGATTGCTTCAGCCTCTTTAGGAGATATTTCTAAGAAGGACATTTCTAAACTAGAAACAATGAAAGAAAAGGATGAATTTTTAGGAGTGTTGTTAGGATTTAATTTGAAATTATCGAGTGAGATAGAAGAGTTAGTAAAAGCAAAAAAAATGAAAGTAATTACACATAATGTCATTTACAAAATTATTGATGATTATGTTAAATATAGAGAGGATTTGAAGAAGGAAATTGAAATGCGGGAATTTTCTAAATTAGTAAGGCCATGTAAATTTGCGATTTTAAAGGGATATACATTTAGACAGAATAATCCCGCTATTGTGGGAGTTGAGATTGAGATTGGCCAGATAAAAACAGGTGATCCAATTATGAACGTAGAAGGGAAGAAGATTACAATAGTTAAAAGTATGCAGGAAGGAAAAGATAATATTAAAGTTGCTGAACAGGGCAAACAGTTAGCGATGTCGATGGATGGTGTAACAGTAGGGAGACAGATTGAAGAAGGAGACTTTCTTTACGCTGATATTCCGGAAGATGATTTTAAGAAACTTAAAGTATTGAAGCAACATCTTTCTAAGATGGAGATTAATGTTCTTAAAGAGATTGCTGAGATTAAACGGAAGAGTAATCCGGTTTGGGGTGTTGGTTAATGCAGCAATTAAAAATTCTTAATACGAGAGAAATTAAAAAGATTAGAGAAGTAGTGGTTGCTGAATTTGGAGGTTTTCTAACTAAGGATTATGCTTACTTAGAGAATGAGAAAGGAAAAGTGTTTTTGGTTAACAAAGATATCTCTCGAATTGAGTTGAAAAATTTACGGATTGATAAGATGGGGTTATATTTTGCGGAAGTAAAGAATAATCAAGTAAGATTGAGTAAGGAAGGAGCACAATTGCTTTATTTAGAAAGTGAGGGAAAGTTAAGTAATATAATTAGTCTAAATAATAGTGAAGTAAAAACTTATTTTACTGGAGTTGATTTAGAGAAAGATTTAGGGAAGGAGAATAAATTAGTTATCTTGGAATTTAATAGAAACATTCTTGGTTGTGCTCAGTATAAAGAAAGGAAAATTCTTAATTTTTTGCCGAAGATACATCGCGGCGAAATTATTATTTAAGCTGAATCTAGATTCAGCCGAAAGATTTATAAAGTAGTGTTATTCTTAAGTAGTGAAAATACCAAATATGGGTGAATCTAAAAAAATGATAAAAAAATTCCTAACAATATTTTTGCTAGCATTCCTGTTATTGGGTGCTGTTAGCCAGTCTGCTTTTGCTGATGCTGAAAGCTTAGCTAGTATCTTGTCTGAAGAAGAACTATCAAATGCATATTTAGAAGAAAGATATCAAAATTTAATCAATCAACTTGATGATGTAGATGCTGATGTTGAAGAAATTCTGAACTTACTTCGTCATATAGAACTGGCTCTTGAAAATAGCGATTTACGTTTAGAATCTTTTATTACAGAAGCAGAAGAGTTGGGTTTAAATGAACTTGTTGAAGGGTTCAATAGCGTACTAGAAGTAAACCAAGAAATATACCAAAATATAAACACCCTTTTGAATGAAATTGATGTAGATCGTGATGGTCAACATATCGATACTGATAATTGTCCAACAATGACCAATTCTGATCAAGAAGATGCAGATGGAGATGGTCTTGGAGATGTTTGTGACAATGATAGAGACGGTGATGGTATTCCTGATGAAGATGATAATTGTCCAATTAATGCTAATATTGATCAAGCAAATGCTGATGGCGATGCTTTAGGAGATGTTTGTGATGGAAATCCAAATACTCCTGATGAAGATCCAGCAGACCCTGCTGACGACCCTTTAACTTATCAAGAACAGTATGATGAATTAGAAGACGATTTTAATGATTTTGAAGATGATTTTGAAGATTTTAAAGATGATTATCAAGATGCAGAAAGAGACGATGACGAAAATGATCTTGAAGATGCCGAAGATGATTTGGATAAATTAGATGATGATTTGAAAGATCTAAAAAATACAGTCGATGATTTACTGGATGAAGTAGAAGATAATGATGCTGACAACGATGAGTTAATCGATGATTTAGAAGATCTTAAAGATGATATCGATGAATTGAGAGATGACATTGATAAGTTTTTAAATGGCGATGATGATGATGGATTTAATACTTTCAGTGATTATGTTCCATCAACTACTTTACCAGCATCAACACCAACAGGAAATGTGGTCTTTGATCAGTTTGACTTTCCAGCAAATGTTGATAATGCTCAAGTAGGATGGACTTGGGACAAGACCAGAATGGTAATCTGGATTGTTGCTGGAATAATCATCTTGTTAGCAATCGTAATGTTCTTAATTGCTTTGCTGTTAAGATAATTTTTCTTTTTTAATCTTTTTTATTTCTATAAGCACCTATTTTCTTAAGGTTAAACAAAAAAGAAACATTTTTATAGCCATGGTCATTTTTATAACCAACTGGTCAAATATTTAACCGATAGTAAAATGGAAGAAATATTCAAAAATAACACCTATAGAATACTAGAACCATTTATAGAATTTCCTACGAAAGACTTTTCTGTTAGAGGAATTGGTCGCCATTTGAAGCTTAGCCATGCAACCGTTTTGAAGTACATTAGTGATCTTGAGAGATTAGAATTTATCAAAAAAAAAGAAGAAACACTTTACCCTACATATTTTGCTAATACTCAAAATCAAAAATATAAATTTTACAAAAAAAATTATTTAGTATTAAAATTAATTGATTCAGGAATTGTTGAGTATATTCAAAAAGAAGCTTTGCCATCTTCAATAATTTTATTTGGTAGTGGAGCTAAAGCAACTTTTACAGAAAAAAGTGATATTGATATTTTTGTAGAAGCAAAAAAAACGAAAATTAATCTAACAAAATATGAAAAAAAACTTAATAGAAAAATTAATCCTCTTTTTGAGTCAAATCTTAATAGTCTTTCAAAAGAATTAAGAAATAATATTATAAATGGGGTTTTATTGTATGGATTCATTAGAATCAATGATGGATAAAAATGGCTGAAATGAGTTGGAAAGAATGTGTTGATCAAAATGTTATCACTGAAACACAACCTGATGAAGAAAGGTCAAAACAAATGCTTCAAATGGCGAATCTTCGTCTTGAATTTTGGAATAAAGATGTTGGTGATAAGTTCATCGCTCTTAAAGTAGAAGCATATTATGACGTTATCAAAGAATTACTATTTGCTCACCTCTACAAAAATGGTTACAATTGTACGAATCATTTATGTCTTATTGCCTATCTCAAAGAAAAAATTCCAGACTTTGATTTTGAAATTCAGAAGATTGATGAATTAAGAAAAGTCAGGAATGAAATTAATTACAGAGGTTTAACTATCAAGAAAGATTACTTAGAAAGAAATGAATTGGAATTCAAGAATATCATTAAAAGATTAAAGGAAGAGTTAAAGTAAAGCCAAAGCCCTCAAACCATATAGTCAGGAGTATTTAACAACAAGTAGGAGGATAATATATACTTAATTTTTGAGGACGTCTTCGATTGGTTTATTGCCTCTCAGTTTCTTAGTAACTTTTTTTGCTTCTGCCATCAAGTCAATACCAAGAGTTTTTAACTCTTTAATGTGCATCTGCATCAACTGTTCGACAATCTGTAAGATACGCATCAACTCTTCTCTCTCTTTGGTTAAAGTTGATAAAGAACCTTTATGAAAACCAATCTTTTCCGCTTGTGCAGAATTATCTTTTGTTTGAGCCATAGATTGTTAGAAGTCCAGAGGGTTTATTAAGGTTTTGTTAAATTCATTTTCCTAGCAACTTCTTGACGATACTTTTCTGCCAACCATTCTTAATTAACATTTCACTAATTTCATTGTTAGAGTAATTTAATTCACGACATTCATTGATGAAATTGATTAATTCCAAAGTTTTTTCTGGCGATAATTTTAGTTTTCTTGTTTTTGTTTCAGCAACTTCTTTTTTTACTATCTCCTCTTTTTTAACAAAATAATCAACTTTTCTTTTTCCTTCTCGAACCAAACAAAGTGTAAAAATAATAAATCCAATAAACAATAAAACAAGTAATAATAACCAGTAAGTACTAATTCTATCACTCTCTCCTCCTTGACCTAAATCAACTGCAAACTCATCATCAACAATAACTTTTCCATTACGATAAATTTTTGTAGTAATCTCGTGCGCTCCGGAATATCTTTCTGTATCATATTCAATCTGTTGTGCAAAAACTAAACTTTGTTCATGCGGAATGTTATAAGGGCCGTATAAATCTGTAAAAGCAGAACTTTCTTGATTGATGTTTAATTCTAACATATAATTGTCTGTATCTGTACTTATTTCATTGACTGCAGCTCCTGTTAAATCATTACTTTCTCCAGCATAATATTCTTCCAATTCTGCAGAAGCGGGGACAACGACAACATAAAGGTCAAGTAAATTATTTTCCTGATCTAAGTCAACTGCTGTTCCGGAAATGGCTTTTTTCTGTACTTCAACTTCTTGCTCCAAGACAGTTTCGCCAAAAGTAGTAAACTGAATTTTTATTTGTCTTGGTATTACAAGACCTTCTTCAATTTCCAGAGTTTTTTCAATCGTTTCTCCCGGTTCAAGGATGATTTGTTCCGGATTGAGCAGTTCTGCTTTAAGCAATCTTCCTGCGATAATGTTTTTAGAGTACCACAAGTTAGCAATCTTACTAAAGAAAGAATCTTGATAACCTAAAGTCTTACGAGTAACCACAAAGAACGGATCGTCAATCTCTTGGAACAGTTCGGGGAATAAAGACATCTGTTTATTACCAGTATTTTCTAAAGTAACCGTAACTCGAGTCAATCTTTCGTCGAAGTCGAAATCTGCTAATCTTGATCTTAGATTATCTCGAACCGCATCTGGATCAGTATAAGCAGCACCGCTGACAACGGCGGCTTCGGCTACTGAAGGAGCAACTGCAACAGCCGGAGCAGAACCAGAATCAGTTTCTGTAGTGGATGAAGAAGTTGTTGTACTGCCTAAGGTAACTTCTCCTGCTGGGCAGGTGATGATCTTAGGACCGTAATCAATCACCCCTTCGTTATTATCAGTGGGATCGTAAACTTTACTGGAAATATTTTCACTATAAGGCCAGTCATCTGTTGTTGTACTGCTATCTGCATCGGCATAGCCGTCGTTATTGTTATCGACTCCTTTATCGCAGTAGTCAGAATATTCATTACCTTGCGCATAACCGGCAACAGAAGTGTTGAATGTATTATTGTAGGGATAAAGAGTTGAGTTAAAGTAATAGTAATTGTAAGTGTTATCAGTGAAAGTGTTGTGGTAGAAGGTGTTGTTATTGGAAGCTGGATAACTCGAAAATTCAATTGCTTTAGTTAATTCATTAAAAGTATTATTTATAAAAGTACCATTTTTAGAATTTTTTGTTAGAATACCATAATATCCTTCAAAAATATTATCAAATATTAATGCATTATCGCAACTTACTAAACGGATTGCATGTGTGGGAACCTCGCCTTCTTCTGTTACCAATATATCACTTAAAAGATAAGAATTATTTACAATTAAGTTTTGTGAGTAAAAACAATCAATTGCTCTATATGCTATCGATGTAATGCTAACATTACTTATACTAAGATTAGAAGAATAAATACTTATTCCATAGACATAGTCCAACAGACTACAACCAACAATTTTAACATTGTCCCTATTATAAATACGAAACCCTGAAGTAGAACTAGCCAACCCTTTCAAAACAGTATTGTCACAAGTTAATTCCACGTCATTCGAGCCAATTGTAATCCCATCTACATCAAACGTTCCCGGACAGAACAATGTGTCAGCAGAAATGTTCATTGTGCCACTTGGAGAAATGCAATCTAACACTAAACTTAAATTAACTCCTGTATTATTGGTTTGAGTTAAATTAATAGAAGTAGAGTTGATTCTTGTTCCTGATGATAAAGTATACAAAATGCTAATATTATGTGGTGTTAAATAAAATGTTCCACTAGCATTTTTCTTTAATTCGCTTAAGATTAATCTCGCTTGACCATTACTATTAGTCAATAAAGAGTGTTCCAATACTCCGGTATTATTAAACAAACCAGAAGCATTGGCATTGGGCAAACTAGCAAAGTTATTATCAGCATCATAATAGCTAGCATTAACGTCAACATACCATTTTAAGAAAACTTGGGCGGTTCCGTTAACAGTAATATTGTTGAGGTCTCCAGTGTAGTTTACTAAAGAATTAATGGTTTCTCCCGTATTGGTGGCATAAACACTATAGGCAGAATTATTAGCAAAAATACTGTCATAAACAACATTATTGTTAGAGTTGTTAAAAATTAGTCCATAAAAGTTATTTGTAATAACTAAATTTGTTAAACTAGAATTATCTGTATTTAGAATATTTATTCCGCTACTAAAATTTGAGATTTGTAAGTTAATAATATTTATACTACTTTTTCCATTCAAATCGATCCCTATACCAGAACCATTTCCAGTTAAGTTATAGTTATTACCGTCGATTGTTATATTGTCAGTTCCAATCACTAAGCCAGAATTTCCACAAACAAAGTTATTTCCTAAATTAATATTCGTACTAATTGTTGAGCCGCAAGTAAATTCCGTTAAGGAAATGTTGGTAGAGAGATAAGTTTGATCGTAAAGGTTTATAGAAGTACTATTCTCAGTATAATTGTCTTTGCTAGCTTTGATAGTACTGGGGGTGAGATAGAAATTAGTCTCGCTTTCGCGGTAAAATTCTGTTACTGATAAACGAGCGATTCCATTAGAATTTGTTAAATATGTGTCTTCCACATTACCAAGAGAATTATAAGCTATAACGGTAGCATTTGCTAAAGTGTTTTGCAGAGAATCTGTTACATTAGCATCAACATACCATTTGATATATGCCCTCCCAAAATCAACATAAAGTTTACTTTTATTAATACTACAATTAATAAGGGTAATATTATTATCAGGACCTCTAGTCATACTCAAATCTAAAGAATTATTAGCAAAGCCACAATCTCTAAAAGTATTATTGTAGGTATCAATGGTTGAATTAACTAAGATTGCTATCGAATGATTAATCACTCTCTCCAAAACAAAGTTACTATTACCAGAAGCAAGTTTATAACCAATAGTGTTATTAAAAAGAGAATTGTTTTCAAAACTATTATCAAACCCAGAAATATAAAAACCAGCTAAGTTATTAGTTAAGTTATTTCTTCTAACCTGAATATTGTTAGATTCACTCAGATAAACACCATGTTCTCCTGTGTTTGAAATGTTATTATCTGATATAATCCCATTAGTTAGATTATGTAAATATATCCCATCATTTGGTACTCCAAAAACACTACTATTTTGAATAGTAATATTTGTCGATGCTATCACAAAAATTCCATCCTTATCAAAAGTTAGATTACTTACCGTAATATTAGTTGAATTTACTATATACAGCTGCCCAATGTCACCTAAGTTCTCGATAACAGTTGAATCATTATTAAAGTAATAGTAAATTGGTTTGCCTTGTTCAGTATTGGTTGTATCTATATTATGATTGTAATAACTTAGTAATTTCGCTGGTTCTTCAATAAAGATTGCGGGAGAATTTGTTGTATTGAACTTGTTACTAGAAATGTTTGAATTAGAACTTCTATAGAAACGAATACCATATCCGCTAGTACCATTCGTATTGATTGTATTATTTGTCAAGATGTTGAAATCATTACCAGTATTCATATTGATTCCATAGCTATCAGTCCCACTAGTACTGATAGTATTATTTATTAAAATATTTGAATCTGAATTACTAAACAGAATACCATATCCTTCAAGGCTATTTGTATTTATCGTGTTGTTTGTAAATATATTTGAAGTAGAAGAAGGAACCGAGATACCGTAACCCCCATAACTTCCTCCAGTATTTATTTTATTATCTGTAAAATTGCTTGATTGTGTAGATCTAATTTTTATTCCAATTCCATCATTATTGCTGGTAGTAATAGTATTGCTGATCATATTAGTTGATGAACTGACCCAGAAGTAAATTCCAAAACTCGCTGACCCAATAGTGGTGATATTATTATTCTCAATGAGTGCATTACCAGCATCCAAAAAGTAAATTGCAAATTTGCTGCTTGTTGATAAATTACCTTCATAAATATTACAATTCTTAATGGTTACACTTTCATAACCATCAAAACCGACAGAATTATCCACTCCATATCCCAACGTTCCAGCAGTAGAATAATTAATAGAATACCCAGCACAATCAATCGTTACACTAGTTGCATTAATTGTAAAACACGTACCAGTAGCACTTACATCAGCAGTTAAAGTAATACTCCCATTAACCGTTCCACATTGAGTCGCATTAGCAACTACTTGGATACCTAAAGTTCCTTGAGAAATAAGGTTAGTTTCTGTTAAACTTTCATTTCCATTAACTGTAGAATTATCATCAATCAGTTCTATTTGTTCAGAAACCTGATTCAATTCTTCATTTGGTGTAATACTAATTGCTGCTCCGGTAAAGCCGTCTTCTGAAGAAAATAGTTGTAAATTGCTAATTACTAAAAACCCGAAAAGTATAATTACTGCTACTAAAGCTAAAAAGATAATTCTGCTAATCAATTTTCCTCTTTTTTGTTTGATCATTTTTTAACACCTAACACTTTTAATAGGTCGAAGACAGTTTGATTAGAGATTTGATAGAAGACTTGCTTGCCTTGACGTTCTGACTTAATCAAACCTAATAATTCTAACATTTTCAACTGCAGAGAAATTGTTGGTTGGGCTTTCTGGACATGTTTAGTGATCTCAGAAACTGATTTTCTTCCATTTAAGAGAAATAAGACTATTTTAAAGCGGGTTTCATCGCCTAAGGCTTTCAAAATACTAATTTTACTATCCACAGAACATATTTAAGTATTTAAATATATAAATGTTTCCTAAAAAACCAATAAAAACATTTAAAACCAAAAAAGAAATACTAAGTAATATGGGAATCTTTAGCAAATTAGCTTTCTGGAAAAAAGATGATGATCTTGACTTCGATAAGTTGGCGGATAAAGAACTGAATCGAGGGATGGGCGAAGAAGGGATGCCAATACAAGATGACTTAGGATTAGATGAACAATCGCCTTTCGGTGATAAAGCAACTGAATTTGGGAAAGGGACAGATCCTTTCTCCACACCTAAAACCCCTGGACCTTTCTCACAACAAGCCCCTTCATCACAAACAAGTTCAGACCGAGAATTGGAACTAATCAGCAGTAAATTAGATACAATTAAAGCATTACTTGCTTCTTTAGATCAAAGGGTAGCGAATATAGAAAAAGCTTCTATTGAAAAGAAAAAAGAACCAAAGTTATGGTAAAAGGAAATCATAAAAAAGCGGAAAAAGTGCCCTACCCCGCCTTAAAAGACAAGGTATGTTCGGGCACTTTTCTTAACTCCTCTTTTTTAGGATCCCGAAAAAGCGCTACATCCTCAACTTTAAAGTTGAGGTATTGCGCCTTTTTAGTGGATAAATTTAGTTTTAAGTATTTATTTTTATTAATTACAATATTAGTAATTAGTCTTGATCAACTGACTAAATATTTAATAGTTCAGTTTAAACCTAATTTTAATTTAGGACTGTTAACGATCCGTTTTATTCAGAACACAGGGGCAGGTTTTGGGATACTAAAAGGACAGACGATTTTGTTAGGATTAGTTTCTTTAGTGGTTGCTTTAGGAGTGATATTTTATTATAAGAAAATACCTAAAGAGAAAACCATACAAGTGTTATGGGCAGTGTTTTTAGGAGGTGTAATTGGAAACTTAATTGACCGCTTAGGAAGAAAGTTTGTCGTTGATTTTATTGACTTTTCTTTTTGGCCGGCATTTAATTTAGCTGACGCTTGTATTAGTGTAGCGGTGATTGGGTTGATAATAATTTATTGGAAAAAGTAGAAAAATTAATTAGCACAAAATCTAACGAAAAATTTATATATTATTAGTTCTTACCAGTACTTACTTGTTCGAGGATAATGAATGAAAGAATTTGAAGTCATCTATAAGCAACATGCGGTAAAGATGATGGCAGAAAGAGGAATTACTAAAGAGCAAGTAGAAATAGCCTTGAAAAGGGGGAATAAGTTTAAACAAACCGACGGTATTTTAGCCAAATATTCCTACTTTGCTATTGCTTATAAAGTTGTCAGAAATAAATATATCATTAAAACTGTCTATGTAGATTAAAAATGGAAAACTGCTATGAATGTGGAAAAGGAAAATTAACTAAGAAATTGGTTGATTATAAACAGTATAATGTTTTAGTAGGGAAATATCCTGCAGAAGTCTGCCAGGAATGTGGAGAAGTTTTTTTTGGAAGTGAGACAGTAGAACAAATTGAAAATAAATTAAAAGAAAAAAATTTGTGGGGATTAGGCATAAAAACACAAATTGGAACTTCTGGAAATGCTTTAGATATTAAATTAGGAAAACGTTTGGTAAAATTTTTTCACCTGCAGAAAGGGCAAACTGTTTTAATAGAACCTAAAACAACAAATAGATTCGAAGTAGAAATTCTCAAAGTAAGAAAATTTTAGAATTCACTCTACACAACTATGTGCTCGGTAACCTTTTTCCCAAGCTGCTTCTTTATTCTTGAACCAAGTTCGACGATGGGGTTTTATTTTCTTGGCCCATTCGCATTTGGGTAAATGATAAATGTTACTTGCTTTACTGGCAACAAATTTACCAGGAGTGAATTTAGTTTTAGCCGTACTGCGAGAAGTAGTTTTGGTTTTCTTTTCCTCAACAACTTCTGCAGGTAAATCAAACACTTCACTATGTGGTTCTTCCGTCGAAATAGTTGGAGCTGTTTTACTCTCACTTTGACAATGACATCGTTTCGGAAAACTAAGCAAAAAGCCAATCACTGCTAAAAGTAAAAGACTTAAGTATAATGGTCCAATAAAATACCACACTAATACCAAATTAAGCAAGTAAAAAACAAAAACAAAAAAGAAAACCCTCTCTCCCCAAGTTTTACTATAGCCAATAAAACCGATTAGAGTTAGCAATAGTAGAACAAAAAAGCCGAACAGTTCTATATAAGCTGGTTTGCCTTTACTAATCATGATAATATTAATCAATCCTAACAGCAAAACCAAAAGAATGATTGCATGAATAAACAATTTAAAACGGCTTTGTTCTCCCATAAAAGGTAGGACAAAAAAAAGTAATATAAGTATTTCTATGCTCTATTAAGTATACCCAAAACTAACTATTTAAGTTTATTTATAATTTGAAAACTTATAATCAATAAGTTTTTATGTTAAAAAAAGAAAACTATCTTTTTTTGTATGTTACAAACCAGAAGGGTTTGAAACAGGTCCTAAAAATTAATCTTTGTTGATTTTTAGAATTCTTCTTCAATGTCTTTAAGATAACCTTTCCGTTTAAGGTATTCAACTTCTGCCTTACTACGGTACTTGTAAAGGATGTCACCTTTTTTATCTCCACCCAATTCCCAGGGTTCGACAATGACAACATTGTTTTCTCTTACCCACAATCTTCTTCTTAACCTGCCCGGAATACGGCAAATTCTTTCCTTGCCATCAAGACAAGAAACTCTCATTCTGCTGCCACCTAAACGTTGTTGGACAATACCAAGAATTTCGTTCCCTTTAGGAATTCTGACCCTTAATACTTGTGGTTGTTCCGGTGGTTTAGCCATGTTTTATATTTAAACTGAAGGTGGTTTATAAAGATAACGAAAAGATTTAAGCTTTTCGTGATCTTCCAAAAATCAAAGATTTTTGATAGGTTTGTGGAGAGATTTGTTTTGCAATGTTGTTAAAGAGTCTGCACTTAAAAAATTAGAACAATTAACTGGAGAATCAAAAGACATATAAACAAGTTCCTTTCTAATAATTACACAAAAAGAGTTGAGGTTAGTTGTTCTAATGAAAATAAATAAGGGGAGGAATCAAAGTCATCCAGCTTACGTAACTGTGGGACTGAGCTTACGGAGTAAGCGAATGTCGCACGTCTTTGGCTGGTAAGCTTTGTAAAGGTTACATGGCAAAAAGAGTTGAGAGTCCATCATCAATCAATACATTTAAGCAGTGTCCACGAAAATATTATTACCAGTATGTTGCTAAATTACCTCAACTGCCAAATATTCATCAAATCAGAGGAAATATTGCCCATTCTACGTTAGAACATTTTTATGATATTGATGTAATGCAGTTTGCTGATGAAAATTATGAAGTTAAGTTTAAGGAAGTGATTCAACAGTTGTTTATGCATCAATGGAATAAAGATTATCCGCGCTTGCACAAATTAGGTTTGGGTAAAGATCAATTAAAATTTTATTTTGAAGAAACGATGTTAATGTTGATGAATTGGGTGGGTCATTTTATTGTTGATATTGATAAAGTGAAAGTTAACGGTACTTCTTTACCAGAAGCGTTTCTGCAATTGACACCAATCAGAGAGCAGAAATATGTCTCTGATAATTATTCTGTGCAAGGATTCATTGATGCAATTCATCATTTGGAAGAAGAAGTCCATATTATTGATTATAAAACTAATGCTCGTTTTGATATGAAAGAGGCAATTAGATTACAGTTAGCAATTTATTCTTTATTATATCAAGAGAAACATGGAATCTTACCTTCTAAAGTAGGGATTTTCTTTTTACGGCATAAATTAAAGATGATCAATGTTGATGAAGAGTTATTAGATTTAGCGAAAAGAGAGATTGAGTTGATTCATCTGCACACTTCGGCAACTGAAAAGATTGAAGATTATAAGTGTAACATTACTCCATTATGTAAGTGGCGCACGGGACAGTGTGATTTCTATGGGGAATGTAAACCGCATGAGTAATTTTGATGAAAAATTCATAAATTATATAAAAAAAGCTGATATTTTTATTTTATGTCGTTAGTGAGTAAGGTTAATAGTACTGGAGGATGGTTCAAAAGAAAGGTTAATTCTGGAATTACTACTTTGAGTATTGCAGCAACTATGGCTTTTGGTGCTTCTTGTGTTGGTGGGAATAATAATGATAATTTTTGTGAAACCGATATGGAATGTAATTCGGATCAAATTTGTGAAGATAATAGTTGTTATACAACGGAAGGCGGAGATTGTAATGATGATTTTGATTGTTTAGAAAGTTTAGTTTGTGATAATCGAGTTTGTGTTGGTGATAATAATAGTAATAATAATAATGAAAGGGAAACTACTGTTTCTGGAGTTCGAATTGTTCAAAATCATGCCAATAACGAAGGAAGAGCAACTTTCCATAGTGATAATGAAACAGTAAATATTTATCTATCAGGAAATGATGGTAATATCATAAATAATCCAACTCAAGCATTGGTGACTTATTTTGATGGATCTAACTTTGAATGTTACTTGGTGGATCATCCACAATTAATCCCAAGATTTGAATGTTTTGAGCATAATAGCGATCATCAGATTTATGATTTAATATTAAATACATTTGATTCGATTCAAGAGATAATCCATAATCATTATGGAAATGAAAGATCAAGTACAGCTCTCAACAACTTTAATACTTATGCTCAAGGGTGGCAAAATTTAGGATGTCGAGAAAGAGATGAAATTGAAACAATGATGACTGGGGGAGTGTTTATAATTAAAAAAAGTTCTTCTTTACTTTCATTAGGAGTGTCAGATAATAGTGTTGATGATGCAGCGAATTATTTAAGGGACAATGGTTTAACTCCAAACACAGTTGCCGATATTCATATAGTAATACCTTCTGAGCAAGGTTTAATTGGTACATCAACTGTTTGGACAATGAATTTTCGAGAATCTGTAAATGGTTGTGAAGGAGCACCTACTTGTCAAGATGAATGTGGTCCAGCCGGAACAAGTTGTTATAGTACAACCCAAAGAGAAGTATGTGCAAATACCGATTCCGATCCTTGTTTAGAACGAACAATAGAAAATTGTGGTAATAATCAACATTGTGAAGGCGAGGGAAGATGTGTTGAGGATACAGTTGAGTGTAGAGATGAATGTGATACGGTAGGTCTTTTTTGTTTTGGCTATGAAATTCGAGATTGTTATCTTGGAGAAGAGGGATGTTTAGAATGGGATCTTGTTCGTACTTGTGGGACTAATGAATATTGTACTGGTGGGGAGTGTGTTGACGAAACACCAAGTTGTGAAGATGAATGTCCTGATACAATCAATAATCTTTGTATTGGAGATGATTTGTATGATTGTAATTTTTTTGATTCTGATCCCTGTATAGATCGTTCTTATATGCAGACATGTGATGATGGTTGTTCTGATGGAGAGTGTAATGAACCACCAAATTGTGATACCCCTTCTTGTATATATGTTTCTAATTCTTCCGCAGGAGGATGTGGGTCTGGTGAATGTACCCCATTAGTTGATACAGGATGGTTTGGTGTCTGTTTAGAGGAATGTAATATTGATGCCGATTGTGATACTTACGCAGGATTTCATTGCGAAGATCATCCAAATACTCTTAACCCAGATGATAGAGTTTGTTTATTAACCCCCTGTGTTAATGACTCTTCATGTAGCGACGGACTTTCCTGCTTAGATAGAACAGAAATTACTGATGGTGGAGCAAGTGATGTCGCAAAATTTGTAGGAGATAGTGCTTGTTATAGAAATAGTTGTAATTAAAAAAATTCTAAAAAAACAATAACCTAACCGCCGATGGCCTGCATGCTCATTCTGATAATGTCTCCATACAAACTAACGTTCTCCAAGACAAATGTTTCTACCAGCGCTCCTAACAATAAGAAGATAATTGCAAACAAGAAGAGGTAAAGGTTAAACCCAAACACTTCCCAGAAACGGTGCGAAGCAAACTCTTCCAAGATGACATCTTTAGAGATTACCGATCCAGAAATTGCCGCTAAAAAATAACATATCGCTTCAAGCATCATGTGGGGGAAGACAATTAACATAATCAAACCAAAGTATAAGAAAGCACTTTTGCCAGAAAACATACCTGCACCTTTAGCGGTTAAGCCAAAGATTGTTCCCCAAACAGAGGCATTCCAAGTAATTAAGAAGATTGCTCCATCACCTGTTAACAGGGCAAGAATAAAACAAGCAATCATAACCATAAAATTGTTGCTCAACAAATCGAAAAATAAACCACTGGAAAGAATGGCCTGGCCTGAGAACCCTTGCCCAAACCTAATTTCTAACTGTTCCCTAAATAAGGTGTTTGCTTGCATTTCAGGCATTAAAATTGTGCCCATAGAGTAAACCAAAAGAATTCCTAAGAACAAGAAAATATAAATTCTAACAATATCCATATCATCCCGCCACAAAGCGCGGATAGAAACGCGCTGCTCGACACTTTCTCTTCTTTCTTCAATGGAAAAAATTTTGTATAATTCAGGAAGCAATAACATCGAGGTAAACGCTACGGCAACTAAAGCAGGGTCACCAGGAAATAAAACTGAGGCAATCAAAATACCAATAACTGAATAAATAACGCCTAATATGAAAGCGTAACGACCTTTTCTTTCCAACCAGTCTTCGGGAAAAATGTGCTCTAGGACCACGAAAAATCACCCCAAATTGTGATTTTTGGGGTTCCAAAAAAATATTTTATTTTTTTTAGTACCATTAATTTATTACCCCTTTAAATTTCTGATTGTTCAAAAACTTTAATCAATTTTATTTAAAGTTTAATTTTTTCTTACTTTTTTAATTTTTCGAATACAAGTACAAGCTTTATAACCTGCATTAAGTGCACTTCCTTTTGACTTAAAAGTAACTTGACTTTCCTTCCTAATATTCTTAGCAAAAGGACAATTCTTTTCATGAACAATTTTACCGCTCTTAGAAGCTAGATAAACTTTTTTAGGCTTTTTAACGATCGTTTTAATAATTGTTCTTGTTTTAACGGGAACTTTTTTTACTTTCACTGCTTTTCTTCTTCTTTTCTTTATGTTCATTTCTTTAATACAACCACAGGCTTTGTAACCTTTATTGAGAGCTTCCGTTTTCGATTTAAAAATAACTACACTTGCAGGCACAATCATCTTAGCAAAAGGACAATTCTTTTCATGAACAATTTTACCGCTCTTAGAAGCAAGGTATCTTTTCCGAGGCCTTTTAACGACCGTCTTAATGATAGTCCTCACTATAGTTCTCATTTTTGGCTTCTTTTTGGTTACTTTTTTCTTAATTGACTTTCTTCTGTGCTTTTTCAAGTCTTTAAGAATACAACTGCAAGCTTTATACTGATCATTAAATGCTTTTGTCTTCGATTCAAAAGCAATCCTATTTTTTTTGATAATTTTCTTAGCAAAGGGACAATTCTTTTCATGTGCTACCTTCCCACCCTTTGAAGCAAGGTAAGTTGTCTTCGGTTTTTTAATAGCCGTCTTTACAATTGTTCTAGTTTTCGGTTTCATTTTAAATACAATTACAGGCTTTATAGCCTTGATCAAATGCTTTTGCTTTTGATTTGAAATAAATTTTGTTTTTCTCACCTATTTTCTTGGCAAAAGGACAATTTTCTTGGTGAATAGTGTCCCCATTTGCTGAAGCAAGATAAACTTTTTTAGGCCTTCTAACAACAGTTTTTACAACAGTTTTAACTTTTGGCCGTCTCATTTTTGGCTTTATTTCAATGACTCTTTTTTTCCCTGTCCTCCTTTTTCTCTTCTCTCTCACCGTTTTAATACAACTGCAGGCCTTATAACCTGTATTAAAAGCTTTTGTTTTTGATTTAAAATAAACCCTCCTTTCTTCTCCAATATTCTTAGCGAATGGGCAATTCTTTTCGTGTACCACATCTCCTCCTTTTGAAGCAACGTAAGAGGTCTTAGATCTTCTAAAAATTTTCTTTAAATTAGTTGTCACTTTTAATTTTCTGGTTTTGGGTATATCTTTAGTTTCTTTTTTCTTTTTTCTTTTTCTTTTGTTTTTTTCCAGATCTAATTCCTGATGAGTTACATTCTCTTGTTTGATCATTATACTCCAATCCCTTTTTAATCTAAATTGGCCAATCACTAAATAAACCAAAAGACCAAGAAGGACAATTAGTATTAAAGTTAACACGAAAATCATTTCTACTAAAGGAATATCTATCCCAAAAACGAAGACCATTTTTTACACCTCTTTTTATTTTTTAACTTAAATAATTTACATATTTAAACTTATCGCTTTTTAGATTCATTGTTCTGAACCGTAATTATGTCACAGTTACAAATATATCTGTTGAGTGTGTGTCAAATAAGAGGTGAAAATGGCATACACACTAAGAAAAAAGAGATATTATGTTAAACAAGCCCTGCTAGGCTTGACACAGATTTCTGAAATTTGCAGAAATCGGAAAGTTCCAAGAAGAACTTTATATAGATGGATTGCCAAATATAAACAATATGGTAATGTTGGGTTAGAAAACAAATGTCCTGGCATCAAGGAATTAATTATCAAAGACCACTCGATAGATACAAAAGTGCCATTAATGCGGTTTAGCTCACTTTTTAGATTCATTAAATTTGCTAAAACGGTTCAAACTGCTTTTTTTTGTTTTGTTTATCTTACTTTTTCTTTTTCTCCCTTTGGAAGCCCGATGATGATGAGCCCACGAACTTACCGCCATGATCAAGCTGATTATAAGGGTAATAACTACCCAGAGCATGATGATTGGAAATAAACTGCCTTTTCTTAGGCCTAGGGATTCAATTCTTTCCTGTGGATCAATTACTTGGTAAGCTGAACCAACAAAAGGTCGAGCTTCTTCTTCTTCTGGCTTAAGCAAAGGTCTTAACCTTAAATCGGCTGAATTCTGATACACTCCTAAATAGATTACTTCTAAATCATCTTCATTATCAGCATCAATATCAACAAAAACACGCTCTAATAATCTGATCCAATAATCTTTTTGGGAGGAACCTAAAACCACATTAACAAAATTTTCGTCAAACTCTTTAACAGTTAAATTATGGTCTTTTAATTTGAACTTAAACGGATAAACTGAATTCTCTTTTCCCAATATCCTAAGCTCTACAAACTCATTTATGAACACTTCAGTTTCTGCCTGTCCGTTAAAATAATCGTTTGAAAACATTTTACCATCTTTAAACATTCTTACTTTAAGAAGATAGTCAGTAGTAGTTAAGATTTTAGGCTGCAGTTCTTTGACAACAATTAGAATATTGTCTTTTGGTGCAAAATAAGAAAACAAATAATCAAGTATGGAGTAATCACTGTTGATTAAACTAATTTCAAATTCTAGTTTATCCTGATCGTCACCTCCAGCATTATTGAAAATGATACAGGCTTTAATCTTTTCTCCTTGCGAATAGCTAATCTTGTCTGTCAGCACACTTAATCTGGGGAGATTAAGATTGATTAAAACTTCTTTTTCATCACTTACCTCTTCTTCTTTAGCAGTAAATTTGATTTTTGCGGAAGTGGAGACTGTTATATCTCCTTCTTCAGAGGGACAAATCTGGTTCTTAATTTTCACCTTAACGGGTTTGCTTTCGCCAACATCCAAGCTACCAATTGAATAAATTTCCTGTTCAAGCAATAATCCTTCACCAAACTGATCGTCAAGTTTAACTTCCAATTTAACATCAGTTAAAGGGAGTTCTCCGGTATTCTTTACTTCTAGAAAGATAGCAAACTGAATTTCAGTTATATTTATACTTTCAGGATAGTCAATTATAGTTAAGTCAATCTTTTTCTCTTCTTCTTTTTCACAAATGCCATCAGCACAATCAAATCTCACATCGGTTGCATAAGCCAAAGAACCGCCCATACTTGGACCACCTCCACTACTACTTCCCCCTGGTGGAGAAATTGGTGGAGAAATTGGTGCTGAAATAGTAAGGGTTCTGTTGTTAGCAGCAAAAACAGATTGAGAAGCATTATCATAAGCTAAACAGTTCCAAGTGTAACTTCCTAGTGCTAAAGTAAGGGTCCAGTTTGTTTGATTGGTTACACCATTAACATTAGTAGTTTGGTTCAAAGTGAAGTTTGTGTTGCTGGACGTGGTGATATACAAAGAGAGATTTTGCAATTGATGATCATCAGTGGCATTGCAAGTAAAAGTTACATCTACAGGAACGGAAGTGGTTTGAGAATAACTATCTGCAAGAGAGATTAAGGTGGTGTTTGGAGGATTATCAACGGGGGTAGTGTAATTGATGAAGATAGTACGGTTGGCAGTGGCCCAGGCAGAGTTATTGTATTCGTCATAAGCAAGGCAGTTCCAGGTGTAATTTCCATTAGCTAAACTTACTGTCCAATTCGAACTATTACTAATTCCCGTAATAAGTGACGATTGATTCAAACCAACAGATGTATTCTGATTATTAGTAATCCATAAACTAATATTTCTTAGGTTATAATTATCTGTCGCTGAACAATTGAACGTTACATTAAACGGATCTGAGGTATTATTCCAATATCCAACTGGAGGATTATTTAAAGTAACAGTTAAACTATTTTCATCCGTTGCATTGACCCAACTTTGATCCGATGCTGTATAATTCTGATGATTTTCTAGAATACATGTAATATTATAATCAGCTGGCGTAGTGTACGTTTTGATATGCGTCAGCGTTGAACCAATCGTACTATTCAAGACAACTCCATCTTCATAAATAGTTAAATTACCTGAAGTAGGAGTATAAAGGTTACAAGTAATATTCGCTGAGAAACTTACATTTTGTTTGAAATCATTAGTACTGCCATTAATCAATAAAGTTACTGCTCCCGCAGCTTTAGCAATCGTAAAATTCCACTGATAAGTTTGGTTCCATTGATTAATCGTATCGTTGGCGTAAGATTTCCAATAGTGTGTTCCAGCAGGTAAGATGGCAGAATAATTGTAGGTTCCGTTAGTAACTGTTCCAGAAAGATTATTCATAGAATAATTAGTTGCTACACTAGAATAATTAGATTCAAACCAAACTGTACTGACACCATAATCGTCTCCCCAGCTGATGTTAAAGTAACTTAAAGTAGTTGATGAATAAGTAGTTACGATGCTAGTGGTGTTATCAAACCAGTATGGTGGCTGGTCGGTGTAGTTGATCGTTAACGAGCGATTACTATCTCCCCAA